>CAYTWP010000101.1:0-1504 GCA_964442155.1 uncultured Candidatus Saccharibacteria bacterium | reverse complement strand
GGTATGGCCCGCTCTTCTTTCAGGTGAAAGATAAAACCAAGGTTCCCAGGAATCCGCGTTTTCGCACCACGGCGCGCATTGCGGGAATCGATTCGCACGTGGTCGAGACGCCACTCAATATTGTCACTATTCCCGAAGTCGATACGCATGGTGTGCTAGACGTGAGCCTGACCTGGATGAATGAAGGCAACGCCGCCTACTGGCCGAATTTCCTCGACAATTTTCGCAAACTGGGCTTCGATTACGTCTCGGCTTTTCCGCGCTGGTATCGCACACCCGATGGCAAGATGGCGCTGGAAGCGGGTTACAGCGTTGGGCTAACTCCTGAGGAGAATCAATATAATGCTCTTCTGGAAAAAGTCAAACTCGGTTCGGCCAGCACTTTAAAGATGCTGGACGAGGCGCGCAGCAAAAATTTCCGCATCGTCGCTAACGATTCGCCTTTCCATATTTTAGGCAACGCTCTGGCAGCGGCTCTCAAGGCCAATAAGATCCCCGAAGCCGAACAGCGCGAAATTTTTAACGTTGTCGATGGCAAAGTCGGCAAATACGTTCATCCGCTTTATCGTGGACGTTATTTCCAAAACGAAATCAGCCGCGTCAAGATGGAAGTGGAAGTGACCAAGCCCGATGAACTCTACCTCGATATCGAGTGGTGGTATGAATCGGTCGATGAATCGCAAAAAGATGAGCGCATGGTCGCCGCCTGGGAGGCATCGGGCAAAACGTGGGAAGATTTCCGCAGCGACGTGGGCACCTCCGTCTTAAAGGAAGTCCGCAAAGCCGTGGACGAAGCGGCACGCAATGCCGGTATCGCTCCGCCGAAAATCGGTCTCTACAACTCCTACGCCTCAGGCCATCAGGTGCAAAAATTCTTTGAATTTTCCAAGCTCTATCCTGAGACGATTCAATTCTCCATGCCCAGCCTCTACGTGCAGGGCCGCACGCTCGATGTGATTGCCAAAATCCGCGCCGACTATGCCAGGATGGGACAAAAAGAAATCATCCCTTGGCTGACGGCGGGCACCTACGGTGAATTCGATCCTGAACATGTCGAGACGATGGTTTTGGAAAGCATCCTCAACGGCGCGCGTGGCGTGACCTATTACTTTTTCTACGATTTCGATCCGATGGACTTTTACCACCACGCCAACGCGCTATCGCTGCTGATGAAGCACCCCCAGCTCGCGAAAGCCGGCAAGCCGAGGGCATGGATGGGCAGCAATCCCAATCTCAACTACACCGCTTTTGGCACCGATCGTGAAATGTTCCTCATGGTCGGCAATTATAAGCGCAGTCGCGACGGGAAGTGCCGGGTGACACTGCCGCTTAGTGGTGTGAAAAAAGTGACGAACGTTGTGACTGGCGCGACTATTAAATTGGGACAGGAACAGAATCTCGAAGTGCCGCCGGGCGGGTATGTGTTGTTGCACGTAAGCCGATAAACGAAGAATCCATCGGGAAGGGTGCTTTTTACGAGTTTTTCTTTGCGCGAATGTCCCGG
>CAYTWP010000100.1:0-1508 GCA_964442155.1 uncultured Candidatus Saccharibacteria bacterium | reverse complement strand
GCTTAGTACCGAGGTACTTTGGTTGGGAGTCTCTTAAGTTTTTGGCGGTACCGCCGGCCTTTTTTGTTGCCATATCGTGTTAAAATTACCATATGAGGATAACAGACCTGGTTTTAAAAATCAAGGCCCACGAGCATGAGCTCTTCCACAGCACCCTACTGCTGGTGGTGGCTTTAGGGGCCTTTGGCCTAGGCTACTTTGCCGGGCTCGACAAGGGTCGCCACCCGGTCAAAATCACCTTCCCAGAGTCTATCAATGCCACCACTACTCCAACTAGCCAAGCTACAGCTCCAGCAGCATTAGCTCCAATTAAAATAATAAATAATAATAATCCAGCTCCGACCAAACAGGTCGTGGTGGTCTCTAAACAGGGGAGTAAGTACCACTTTCCACACTGCCCCGGCGCCAAGCAAATTAAGGAGGCTAATCAAGTCTGGTTTAATAGTCCCAGTGAGGCGGAAGCGGCCGGGTACACTTTGGCTGGTAACTGTCAGCCTCAATAATTTTTGAGAATTAAATAAAAATAATTAATTTAATTATTTAATTTGGTTAATTAAAGTGACTATCTCTAAGAAGAGGGCACGTCGCACAATATACCTTTTGCGACGTAGGTCCTCCCCTAGGCCAAACAAAAATACCCCGAGATAAATCGGGATATTTTTGAATTAATTATCGTTTGGCGATTTGGCTAACCACTTTCCCCCAACAGGGGCGAGAGGCGCTCCAATGGCCGATACCCTCTTTTTCACTTAACCAGATGGCATAACGGATATTTCCTTCAGCGGTATAAATATCGTAGCCAAGCTTTTGACTTTGATCCAAGTGGAACCGCTCATTGATTTGGAAGATTCCCACATCACGAGGGTTATGATTACCACGTAAGACATCGCCAGTCTCGTCATATTGACGATAATGACTCTCACAACGGGCAATCTCCAGTAAGGGCTCAGGATCTACCTTTTGGTCTTTAGCAATCTGTTCAATCGCCATCGCGATTGTTGAGGTCGCAGCGTCTGGACCGATACTTTTAAGCATCACTCCAGTCATACCGATGGCTGCCGTACCGGTATTAAAACCGGCGGCACTCATGGTAATGAGGCCAGCTAAACCTAATTGGGCAAATGTAAGAATAAATTTAGAACCAATAAAGACTAAGGCATAACACCTTAGTCTTTACCGGAGAATTAAAGTTAATTTGAGAGTATCAAGTCAACCATTGAACCTTACTTGATACTAAGTCAAGCTTAGCATAATGAGTCTTAAAAGTCAATCAAATTTGCTTAAATATGGCTTAGTTGAGCCATATTACACTAATTAGCAGTACCACCGATTTGAGGTATGCCACCAGCAATACCGTCTTTAAAAGTTTCCCATAAACGGGGTAGTTGGAGGGCGTTTACAATCACCCAAAACGGCTCCTTAAGGTGCTGGTCTCAGAGCCAAACCAACCAGTTCCAAGCTTGATTTATTATTTCGTATAAATAATTAAAATTCGTTTGGTTGTTATT
>CAYTWP010000099.1:0-1584 GCA_964442155.1 uncultured Candidatus Saccharibacteria bacterium | reverse complement strand
CGCCCTCGCCGTTAAAAATTAAATCCTCCCCCCGCTTACCGCGCAGGGACTTAAGCGACTGCTCACCGAGCACCCATCTAAAGGCCTCGGCCACATTGGACTTACCCGAGCCATTTGGTCCGACAATGGCCGTAATCGGCGCATCAAAAAGGAGCTCGGCCTTTTTGCCAAAGGATTTAAACCCCACCAACTCCACCCGCTTTAATTGCATGCTGTTTTATTATAACATCCGCCAGCGGGCGGACTACTTCCGCCCTTTTACCTCTAGGCCTTTTTGGGCGGCGGTTTGCTCGGCCTCTTGTTTAGAGTGACCTTCACCCAAGGCCACCTCCTCCTCATCTAAATAAAGTCCCACCGTAAAACGCTTATTATGATCCGGACCCAACTCGCGAATCAATTTATAGATCGGCGTCACGCCGGCCACCTCTTGCGCCTTTTCTTGGAATAAACTTTTAGCATCTTGCCATAAATTATTGGCCACGATATTTTCCGTCTTATTAAATAAAGTATCGGCCACAAATTTGGCCGCCGCCTCATAACCTTGATCCAAATACATCGCTCCGAGCACTGACTCGTAAGTATTGGCTAAAATATATTGCCGCGCCCGACCGGTATCTTTGGCCTCGCCACGTGAGAGGAGAAGGTAGTCATTCATCCCCAATTGGGCGGCCACCTCCGACAAGGTGTTGGCATTAACTAAGGCCGCGCGCAAAGCGGTCAACTCCCCCTCCGGTTTAGCCGGATATTTCTGATACAAATAATCAGTCACCACGAGCTCTAACACCGCGTCGCCTAAAAACTCCAAGCGCTCATTATGCTTTAGATTAGAGGACTTGTGCTCGTTTAAATAAGAGCGATGAGTAAAAGCCTCAAGTAATAAGCTCTGGTCGCGCCAAGTTAAATTAAGACTATTAGAAAATTTAGCTAAATCCGGCTTCATATTTTTATTTATTTTTCAGCAGTAAAGTAATCGCTTTGGTCACGAGCGGCACCACATCGTCATACATTTTTAAATCGGGGATATCGGCCAAGGCAAACCATTTAGTCTCGGTTAAACCTTTTTTAGCGCCGAGTTTAAGTTGCCCCGGCTCCGTAGCCTCACCTAAAAAGTAATTAACCTGCTTGCGGATTTTGCCCTGCTCGGGATGCGAGGCAATGTACTCGTTAGTACCCAAGGCCTCACCAATCGTAATGTCTAAATTAAGCTCCTCCTTGATCTCGCGACTGGTGCCAAGCTCCAAGGACTCACCCTCTTTGATGTGGCCTTTAGAGAGCGTCCAGTAGCCAAAAATGTCGTGGACCAGGGCGAGCTCAATCCCCGCTCCGTTACGAGTATACACTACCGCCCCACCCAAGCGCTCGACTGGCATTTGCTCGTAGGGCACATCTTTAGGCCGCCGCTTTTTAGCCGGCACCTCATCTTTACCGGGCTCACCCATCTCTTTATAGACTGCTCCCAACACCCCGTTAACAAAGCGACCACTACCATCACCACCAAACGTTTTAGCCAACTCAATGGCCTCGTTAATCGCTACCCGCGCCGGCACCTCATCTTTAGCGGTAAACAAAAGCTCATATAAGCCG
>CAYTWP010000098.1:0-1594 GCA_964442155.1 uncultured Candidatus Saccharibacteria bacterium | reverse complement strand
GTTTTTCCGAAAACCAACCCCTTTAACCACCGAGTACGTCGAGGATCTTCCCGATCTACTTAACTCGCAAGCCATCTACGTCATAGGAGAAAATGGCAACGTGTGGTCAATCGCAATGATTTGCCCGTGTGGCTGTGGGGAAACATTGCAAATGAACGCTTTACCCGACGCGAAATCTCGTTGGAGGATAGAGAAACATTCTGATCAAACAATTTCACTTCACCCCTCTGTGTGGCGCCAAGTCGGTTGCCGGAGTCATTTCTATGTACGTCATGGCTTCATACAATGGTGTACAAAAGGATATGAGAGTTGATTCCTATACATATTTTCAACCAAGGGAGGTGATAACTATGGACAGAAAAACTGTAACAGTAGCGAGAAGCGCGATAACTGGCAAGTTCGTTAAGTTAGCTACTGCCGTCAGGGATCCACGCACAACAGTTATACAAACAATTAAAAAGGGTAAGTAGGATCCACTGAATAACAAACGAAGACGGCCATCTTCGCAAGGTGTCCTGCTTCGTTTGTTACTCATATAGGCAAACGTAGATTATCAACGTCAGTCCTTTGGAATTTTTTTCTTAGAGATAGAGTATCCTTTAACGAGAGAAGAAAATAATTGTCTCGCTCCAATAACTTTCGATATTCAACGAAAGTGGCGCACCACTGTTGAAAATTAAGCTCCGAAAGGGGCTTTTTTGATTTATCAGAGCCTATTTTCAAAGGTTCGGAATCGTGATATTCCTGCCATTGTTTTTTCCAAGAAGTTCGAACCGGAACCAACAAGGGATTTAATTCAACCTGAAGCTCGGATCCATTATTCACCACATAAGACGTAGACAGATTTCTGGCAATGATGCGTCTTGTCTCTGAATCTTGGGTTTGAAATAATGACCTTGCTTTGGTGGCATATCGAATTACATTTGTAATTTCCTCTGTGCCGTCCTTGTTTTTAGAATCTTGTAATACGCTTTTTCTCGGCCTAAGACTATTTTCACGTTGCACGATCTCGTCCTTTTTCGCAATATATTCATCCTGCGTTAGATGTCCGTCCAGGTGTAGTGATAGCAGTGCATCTTTTTGCTTTAAAATTTTTTGTAGCATTTCGGCATTAGATTCATTAGCCGTTTGCTCAAGAAATGATTCCTTGCCCTTCAATTCCTTCAGTACTCCTAATGCGAATTCCTCGAACTCTGGATCGAGAGTGATGCTTTCTAGCAACATGTCAATATGTGATGTGATTTGCTCTTCACGGACTCCTCTCTTGGTACATATACCAAGCCGGTTTGCACAGTGATAATACGTATGACCTTTTGAAACATCCGGAGATACGGAGAAGCCGCAGCCCGCACATGTAATCATCCCAGAATAGGTATGCTTATACCGATTATTACCTTTCCTTGCGCGTCGATTCAGGATCGCCTGTGCTCTATTCCATTCTTCGGGGGTTACCATACGCTCAAAAGCATGCTGGTACGTAACACCCTGAAATCGAAATTCACCTTTATAGAACGTATTACGAAAGATTTTGTAAAGCGCGGAGCATGTTAATTTTCCACTCGGATTCACCCGACTTGGACGACTACGATAGCCC
>CAYTWP010000097.1:0-1596 GCA_964442155.1 uncultured Candidatus Saccharibacteria bacterium | reverse complement strand
CTTTCCTCGAGATACGTTCCCCTCATCGCCTTGTGATGAGATGTATAGATACCCACCATATACAAGGGAAATAACCGCAACGGTTGCCAATAATGACGTAAGCCATGCGACGATGCTTTGTAAAATCTCCTTTGCTGTTTGCTGCTTATCGTTCAAGCCATTCTGCCCCGCAATCTGCTTCACGCTATCAAGTCCGCTAGTAAATCCTTGTGGATCGCTACTATTTTGAGCATGCACATTTACATATGCCATTCCAAAAACAATTACAAATACTATATTTAGTAAAAGAAAAATTTTCATATTATGCTCCTGGAGGTGGTGTAAGATTATTCCCACTTGAGCCAGACGAGCCTCCGGCGCCTAATATTTGCGTAGAAACAATGTTAATAATTGCATAGGACAAAATTACGACCAGTAGCCCAATTACTGCCCACGTAATTGTCATTTTCGCCTTTCGGACCTGTTCTTCATTTCCAAAATCAATAATCATTCGGCCACCCCCAATAATGAGAGCGATAAGAGCGAGAAAGCCAACTAATCCCAACATCCATTTAATAATCCCAGTCAAAACATTTGTAATGGTTTGCGTACTGCTGCCAAGAGGATTAGTAATTCCTTCTCCCGAGGATATAGATTGATTTCCTTGCGCTTGAGCTACGGGAGAAACAACCAATCCGGCAGGAAACAGGAAAACCAGAAAAAGCAAAGAAATAAATAACTTAGTTTCCATTTCCCGCAATTATTCGCTGAAGTTGATCCTGCGCCGTCTTTAGCACATCTGACACTGAAGCTCCTCCGGTTGCAACGCTATCAATCATACTTGTAAATATAGCATCTGTAGCGGATATATCAACACGCGCCCAAGACACCGCATTCAGAGATTGTTGCGCGAACACCCCCATAATCGGGTCTGCATTATACTGAGTAATAGAATCTCTACGAGCAGGTGGAATCCCTTCAGCCTTATTAACAGTATCTGCGTTTTGTTGAGATGTTAAAAATCTCACGAACTGCCATGCTGCCCCTGGGGCCTTAGAATTTGCAGAAACTGCATATGGCCAGTAACTAGCGAACGTTGCCGGAGTGCTTCCATCACCAATTTGTGGCACTTGTGCAACGGCGAATTGTAACCGTGGATTTTTCGCCCGCACGACGGGAATTTGATACGAATAATTTAACATCATCGCCGTTTTCCCCTCAGAAAAGGCATCAATAGAGTAATCTTGAGACGAATCCCATGTATACACCTGCTGAGATTTGTTTGCGAAGTCAGTATAAAACTTTAACGACCTTTCCCCCTTATCGTTTGCGATATCAATACGCTTATCCCCGTGAGAAGTGTCCAGTATTGGCAATCCACTTTGCATCATAAGTAACTGCAGGATATCTGGTGCTCGGTTTACATTACTTCCCGTTCCGATCGCTGCACCGCTTTGATCAATAACTCCCAATCGAGATACTTTTGTAATCTTTGATACATCAGATTGAAATTCTGCCCATGTCTTTGGCAATTGCGCGATGGCATTTGCATTAAAAATATTAGTATTCACAAATAACGCCAAAGTATCCACGGACGTTGGGAGCGCATATATATAC
>CAYTWP010000096.1:0-1659 GCA_964442155.1 uncultured Candidatus Saccharibacteria bacterium | reverse complement strand
CACAAGTCAAAAGTTAAAAGTCAAAACCTGCAAAGGCAATGACTAATGACTTAACTTCTTTAGAGTCGAGCATTTTATCGAGGCGAGCCTTTTCCACATTTAAAATTTTACCTTTGAGTGGTAAGACGGCTTGAGTGCGGCGATCACGGCCCTGCTTACTGGAGCCACCGGCCGAATCTCCCTCCACAATAAATAGTTCTGCCTCCTCCATATTGCGGGTTTGGCAGTCGGCCAATTTACCCGGCAAGGTCATGCCCTCCAGCGCCCCTTTACGGAGCACACTGTCTTTAGCCGCTTTAGCCGCTTTACGGGCCTTAAGCGCTAAAATCACTTTACTAATAATTGCCCGAGCCTCCTCCGGATGCTCTTCAAGGAAAAAAGTAAAGGCCTCACCAAACACCGTCTCCACCGCACCACGAGCCTCGACGGAACCGAGCTTAGCTTTAGTTTGACCCTCAAATTGCGGATCACGTAATTTAACCGAGACGACAGAAGTAATACCCTCGCGAACATCATCACCGGTAAAGTTCTCATCATTATCTTTTAATAAACTATTTTTACGGGCATAGTCGTTTAAGGTCCGCGTGAGCGCCGTGCGGAAGCCGGTTAAGTGCGTCCCCCCCTCCGGCGTATTAGTATTGTTGGTAAAGCTAATTTCTTTAGCAATGATGTCGTCAATGTATTGCAGGGCCACCTCCACCATAATATTGCCCGACTCCTTCTCCACATAAAAAATCTCTTTTTGAATCGTCTTTTGTTTTTGATTGTAAAATTTAACCAGAGAAAGTAGTCCCCCCTCAAAATAAAAAGTTTCTGACGGTACTGGCAAATCAAGCTCTTTTAAGTAAAAAACGTCATCGGCTTTTATTTTGCCGGTATAGCCTCGCGCGTCAATGACTCTAATCCGTAATTTTTTAACCAAGTAAGCCTGGCCCCGGAGTTGATTAACCACTTTGTGCCAATCGTAAACCGTCTCGGAAAAGATGGTGTCGTCCGGTTGAAAAGTAATAATCGTCCCGGTCTGTTTAGTTGAGCCGACTTTTTTAACGTTATATTCTTTTTTACCACGCCGATACTCTTGAGCATGGATACCACCATCACGATGGACCATTACTTTAAGCTCGCTCGAGAGGGCATTAACCACCGAGGCACCCACACCGTGCAAACCGCCGGAAATTTTGTAACCCTCGCTCTCAAATTTACCACCGGCGTGGAGCACGGTCATGACCGTCTCAAGCGAAGAGACTTTAGTTTTTTTATGAATATCCACCGGGATACCACGGCCGTTGTCCACCACTCGCACCGCATTGCCGGGCAAAATAGCCACCTCAATCTCGTCGGCAAAACCGTTCATCGCCTCGTCACGAGAGTTGTCAAAAATCTCCACCAAGAGGTGCTGGAGACCTTCCGGGCCGGTAGAGCCAATATACATCCCGGGGCGTTTGCGCACCGGCTCCAACCCCTCCAAAACCTGAATGTCATCCGCTCCGTAAGAGCCGGCTTTAGCGCTCATTTTGGCCATATTTATAGTCTGATTATAGCAAATCGGCCAATAATTTGCTAGATTTAGGAGACTCATGGAAATTAAGGTAAATCACGACGAGGAGGCCGCTTTGCGGGACACTTTAGCGGCCCGGACCGACACCGAGGCCCGCCGCA
>CAYTWP010000095.1:0-1671 GCA_964442155.1 uncultured Candidatus Saccharibacteria bacterium | reverse complement strand
GTTTCTCCGACTTGATGAGGAGGAGAAGCCGATCAACTGCGGGGTCACTACTTATCTTGGTCACCCAGACCAGGGGAATAGTGGGCGCCTCATCCTTGAGTCTTACAACGTAAAGCATTATTGAGCTGGTTAAAAAGAGCGCAAAAGCCCGTCACGAGAGTGAGGGGCTTTTTACTTGACATTTATTGCTTTTTTGTGCTATTGCTATAGCTGGAGCAGATCAGTGGGATCTGCATACCTTTTGGCAAACAGTAAGGAGATTTACATGTTGTTAGGGTGGATGAGAGAAGAGCTTGATAACATCGCTGTCGACAAGATCCGGCCGGTCAAAGAAATCGAAGCTAAGCCGGGCGTAACTTTGATCGACCTGGGTGTACTCGACGATCCTGAGCTGCAAAAGCTTTGGGAATTGCGGACACGATTGCTTGATGAGCTCAATGCGCTTGAAAAGGAGTATCTAAAAGCAAGGGTGGATCGGAACGCTGAAGAGTTGAAACGTATGATTGGAGGGGAGACGTCTACTCCTCATGATCCGGCTACTTGCGAAAATTGTGCTCGGAGACGTAAAATTTCGGCTCTCTGCCTTAAACTTGAAGCGATCAGCACTATTTTTTGGAATAGCCTGCGCTTGGGGCTTCCCAATGAGGCGTTTGATCGGCTTGAAAAGCTTGACGGGGCCATTGGTCTTCAAGAAAATTGGAAGATTGTTGTTAGGCAAGAATCTGAGTCTGAAGGAGATTTCTTGTCAGACCTGATTGAAAGTATTTTTCCAGGAAGTGTTCTTCGCTAAGCCAAGCTAGTTTCTCGTCAGTTTCAGCCGACCCATAATGCGGGTCGGCTTTTTATTTTGTTATAATCAAAAGTAAATGATTTATGTTTTAGATTTACTGGGGACTTTTGCTTTTGCTGTTTATGGTGGGCATTTAGCTCAACGCAAAGGTTTTGATTTGTTTGGAGTTATGGTTACGGCCTTAGTGAGTAGTCTAGGGGGAAGCACCATTAGGGATTTATTGCTTAATCATTTACCAACCTATTTTAGTAATTATTTATATATCATAGCTGTTTTGGTTGGAGTAGTGGTGTCTATTATCACTTACAAATACTTTCACAAAATAAATAATTTAATACTAATGATCGACGCTATTGGCCTGGTCACCTTTGCTTTTATTGGTGCTCAAATGGCAACTAAAGCCGATTTGGGTTTACTGGGTATTTTATTGTTAGCGGTGCTCTCCGCAGCTGGAGGTGGAGTGTTACGAGATTTAATGTTAGGTCGAGTGCCTGAGGTGTTTTACCAAGATTTTTACGCCACCCCGGCTATTATTCTTGGGTTGGGTTATTTTTTCTTAGCTAACTATATCGATAGTGTCTGGGTTGCTTTTGCGCTATTGATAGTGGTATACCTAATTAGGTTATTGGCCATTTATTACAAAATCCAACTATGGAAGCCACAAAACAACTTAATATGAACAAAAAATATATTATCGCGCTACTGATTCTTTTGGTAATTATTATTGCTGGCTATTTTATTTTTAGTAACTACCAACAGGATAAATCAGTTATTTACACCAACAATGAGTTTAAGGTGTCATTTAGCGTCCCCTTAGGTTGGTTTGCTAAACCAATGCCATCTAGCAGCTCTACGATTTTTTTAAGTCCAAAAGATTTTGA
>CAYTWP010000094.1:0-1739 GCA_964442155.1 uncultured Candidatus Saccharibacteria bacterium | reverse complement strand
GAAGAGCGGCTGGAGCAATAATGTCTTTTAATTCTAAAATACCAGCTTGGTAGACATCAGCCGGCAAAATTGGCAACACCGAGGTGTCGGTAATTGGATTTAATTTTTTTCTAAATAAAGCCATGACTATATTATACTGCCTCAGGGATATTAACCTCGCCTGGGTTAAAGGCTTTAAAGTAAAGCTCAACCAACTCTTCGGTGCCTAAGAGCTCTACTCTCACACCTAACCGACCTAAACCTTGGCGGACAACATCGGTCCGTTGCTCAAGCTGATTGCGCTCCTCCTCAAAAGCCAAAGTATCCACCGCTTTAGTTTGCTTGCGTTTAAATAGTTTAGACCACAAACCTTGGCGATTTTGGATAATTGGTGGGGTGTAGGGTATGACCACAAAAAAACTTTTGGTCATAATATTGTTGTTTTCGGTAAAACTCTTAATAAACTCAATGTATTCTTGAGTTTGGACTTTAAGTAGGTCATTAGTTTGGACACTTAAACGCTCCTCCAAGATGCTAAGATAGGGACGAATATCTAACCGCCGCGACTGGACAAACATTTGAATGTAAAAATCAAGGGAATTAAGGAAGTTTTGATATTGGAGCAATAAGCCTTGTTGTTCGTCGCGGGATTTTAAAGCAAAGTTAATTGACGAGGCAATCAGTACCGCCCGTAACGAGCCGTCTTTTAAGACCACTACTCCATCGCGGATCTCGCTGATAGGGACAAAGGATTGAGTGCTTTTTGGGGTAGCCATATAATTATTTAATCTTTTCGGTAATATCTAAACTCCAGGCCAAATCATGCAATTTGCTTTTGGATAATTTGGGTAAAACGGGAGTAGTAACAGTGGTTGCGATTGGAGTAGAGGTGGTTTTAGAGGATTCCTTCTTCCAAATATAATTTTTGCGGGCTAAGGCATAACGGATGCCAGCCTCGAGCATCACAATAAATGGTCGATTATTGTATTTAAAAAAAGCCAAAGCTAAGCCTAATCCGGCTAGCGCTAACATCGGGATCAGTTTAACCACAAAGGGTAGAGGTAAAGTATAAACCAAAAAGACTAGTCCCCCGCCACCAGCTAAATAAATAAACTGCTTAAAGGTCAGAGGGCCAAAGACTTGGTCCTCGACCTCGATAAATTGCGGGACTTGAAAGTTCATAATTTTTACTCGACCTGCTCGCGATAGGGATCATTTAACTTGCGCACGGTCTCCGTCCGGCCCATGGAGACGGGATGTGACAGCCGCTCTTGAAAGACCGGCTGACTAGGGGCGGGTACGGTCGTCTTAGGCTCAGTCAAAGTCAAAAGCGACTCTCTAATTTTAGCAAAAATCTCGGCATTTACCTCACTAGTTACTACTCGGGCCTCGTCGGGCGTAAAGCCATGCTCCTCACGCAGGTCCACGGGTAAGCGATTAGGGTGGACCAAACCAAGCAATATTAGGCCAATCTCGTCAGCCAGCCCCCCAATTTTGTCTAAGTGGAGATTGTGGCGGAGGCCAAGGGATTTAATGGTATTAGCTGTGTCTAAAGACATGTAAACATCCTTAATTTCCTCAGGTAAAGAAATTAATTTTTGATCTAATTCTTCGGGAGTGTAATTTTTTTTCATAATTTATTTTACTTCGCCAGTGAGTTGGTCGACTTTAGTGTTATCGGTTATAAATCTACCAAAAGTGGTGGTTGTTTTGGCGGCAGCAAGTGGTCCGGTAGTAGCTGAGTTTAAGGCATTAAGAAT
>CAYTWP010000093.1:0-1828 GCA_964442155.1 uncultured Candidatus Saccharibacteria bacterium | reverse complement strand
TCTTGATGTTGGACCAACTTTTGCTTAAAATCCGCCTCATCGACATTTTTACCTTGCTCGGTCGCTAACTCGCGAGTCAATTCAAAAGGAAAGCCGTAGGTGGTAAATAAAATAAAAGGATCAATCCCCTTCTCAAACTCTTTTAGGCCCTTTTCAAGAGTATCGCGAAACTTTTTTTGCTCAGTATCAATTGTGATTTTAATATTAAGTGCTTTATCTCTTAAATCTGAATAAATTTCCTGATATTTTATAACAACACTATCAACCAAAGCTAAAAACGCTTCGGTATTTAGTTCAAGTATATCCGCGTGCCGTATTGCTCTTCGCAATAATCTACGCAAAATATAACCTCGATCATTGTTAGATGGTAGCACTCCATCAACAATCATCATTACAGCTGTACGCATATGGTCAGCTACAATTCGTTCAGATTTTTGATTTCTTGTCCGACTAGTTTTAGCGATTGCTCCCATAATCGACTCAAAGAGATCTGTGTCAAAAATATTATCTTTATTTTGTAATACCATAGCAAAGCGCTCAAGCCCAGCACCAGTGTCCACATTTTTTTGCGGTAATTTACCAATTACTTTACCAGCCGACTTCTGATACTCCATAAAAACATTATTCCAAATCTCGACTATTTGCTGTTTACTATCAGCGGCTAAAAACTCATCGTGAGTTAAATCACCCAAACCACTTGGCGTAATATCGTAAAAAATCTCAGTATCCGGACCACAAGGGCCATTGTCGCCTGGACTCCACCAATTAGATTTAGCCGGCAAAAAGTAAATCCGATTTTGGGGGACACCAATGGATTGCCAGATTTGAGCCGACTCGTCGTCGCGGGGTGCATCATCGTTACCCTCAAATACCGTGACGTAAATCCGCTTAGGATCTAAAGCAAAGCCGTCCTCTTTATTAGTGAGTAATTCATAACTCCATTTAATGGCGTCATCTTTAAAATAATCACCGAGTGACCAATTACCAAGCATCTCAAAAAAGGTGTCGTGAGTATTGTCGCCAACTTCCTCAATATCTTGAGTGCGGACACACTTTTGGACATTAACAATCCGTTTACCAGCCGGATGAGGCTGGCCGAGTAAGTACGGCACTAGGGGTTGCATGCCAGCGGTGGTAAAAAGGACCGAGGGATCGTTCTCGGGCACCAACGAGGCGCTGGGCACTACGGTGTGCCCCCTCTCTTCAAAAAAGCGTAAAAACTTTTGCCTAATCTCTCTGGATTCCATAAGTAAGATTATCGTAACACAGGACTAAACCTTAGTCATTAATTAACCATACAACATGTCATGACATAAATCTCGTTAAATCATGTAAAATACTTTAACGATCGTAGAACTATTTTACATTTCTATAAAATTAAAATCCGGATTCCTCTTTTCTTTTTTCTAGCTCTTTATAGCGTCGAAGTGCATACTCTTTAACTTCATTCAAACTTTTAAGCACTTCAGAAATATTATCTAAACTGGCACCGAATTTCTCGAAATCTGTTTTTATTGACTCTAAAGTTTCTTTTGATCTAGCCCATTCTGGTTTAGTCATTTCTTGTTCATAAAGCATATTCCGATCCTCTATATTAGAGGTGATCATAGCTATCACTTCTTTGGCTTCTTCTAATCTATCTTCAACCTCGTCTAAGTTTCTTACTAATCTAATTTGTTCTCCTTTACCAATAGGTGTTACAGGTTCTTTTTCCATAAATTAAATATTTACTATCATTTAGTATAACAACATCATAACTCCTCCACCAATGCAAGTGTCGGCGTCGTAGAGGACGACAGCCGGGCTTTCCCCGGTCGGGTTGTCGACG
>CAYTWP010000092.1:0-1840 GCA_964442155.1 uncultured Candidatus Saccharibacteria bacterium | reverse complement strand
ACTCGGCGCGCAACTCTTTGGCACGGGCTAATAAGTCAGCCGGCACTTCCAACTCAATAATTTTATTACCCATATCACCCTCAAAGTGATAGGCCTTCATCCTTAGTAAATCGATCACGCCCTCGTGGACACTGTCCTCACCCCACGGCAATTGGACGCGGACCGCTTTTTTAGTTAAGCGCTCTAAAATAGTTTTGTAACAGTGATCAAACGAGGCACCCATCCGATCCATTTTATTAACAAAGCAAATGCGGGGCACTTTGTATTTGTCCGCTTGGCGCCACACCGTCTCGGACTGTGGCTCTACACCGGCGACACCGTCAAACACCACTACCCCACCATCAAGCACCTTAAGCGAGCGCTCCACCTCGGCCGTAAAGTCCACGTGCCCAGGGGTATCAATAATATTAAAACGATGTTTTTTAGACTCATCACCGGCGGCGTACGTTGGCGTCCAAAAGGCGGTCGTGGCCGCACTGGTAATAGTAATACCGCGCTCTTGCTCCTGTTCCATCCAGTCCATCGTGGCCTCACCCTCGTGGACCTCACCAATTTTGTGCGAGACACCGGTGTAATACAAAATGCGCTCGGTGGTGGTCGTTTTACCAGCATCGATGTGGGCAATAATACCGATATTACGGACTTTAGCTAACGGATAGTCGCGAGACATCTTAATTTGTTATTTATTATTTAAAATTTATTACTTCTTAGCACTGTTGCGGCCCGACCAAGCAAAGTGAGCAAACGCCCGGTTAGCCTCGGCCATTTTGTGGACGTTCTCTCGTTTGCGGATGGCCTCACCCTCATTTTTAGCGGCGGCGAGTAACTCGTCGGTCAAGCGGTCTACCATTGGGCGACCGGTTTTAGATTTAGCCGCCTCGAGCAACCAGCGGAGGGAGAGGGCTAAGCGGCGCTCCGGTCGGACCTCGTGCGGTACTTGATAGTTAGCCCCACCCACGCGGCGCGAGCGCACTTCTACCGTTGGGCCCACGTTGCGGAGTGCCGTTTCAAAAGTCTCTAAAGGCTCCAGACCGGAGGCTTTGATTTTATCGAGAGCACCATAGACAATCGCGCGAGCAGTATTTTTTTTACCACGCTCCATCACCCGATTGATAAATTTTTGAACCACCACTGATTGATAAACCAAATCAGGAGAAACCGGCGGACGTTTTTTAACAGGACGACGCATAGTTAATTATTTTTTAGCCGCCTTAGGCTTTTTATTACCATACAAACTGCGACCCTTGCGACGCGACTCCACGCCAGAGGCATCAAGGACACCGCGGACAATGTGGTAACGCACACCCGGCAAGTCTTTAACCCGACCACCCCGGATGACGACCACGGAGTGCTCTTGCAAGTTGTGACCAATACCCGGGATATAAGCCGTCACTTCCATCCCATTAGTCAGACGGACACGGGCAATTTTACGGAGAGCAGAGTTAGGCTTTTTAGGAGTGGTTGTTTTAACGATTAAACAGACGCCCCGCTTAAATGGTGAAGGGTGGTAGACCGGCCGATTTTTGAGCGTATTAAAACTACGCGCTAAAGCCACCGCTTTGGAGCGTTTAACCACCGGGCGGCGGTTTTTACGAATTAATTGATTGATTGTTGGCATACCTTAAACGTCTCACACTGTACTATAGCACATCATAAAATGCAAACCGCTAAAAGTTTAGGCCGGTTAAGAGGTGGAAGAGGAGAAAGACCAAGGGGGTAAATAGGCTCCAGAGCACCAAGATCACCAGTAAAATCATCACTAATTGATAACGTTCCAAGAGCTCCTCGAGCCACTCGTATTTGCGAGGCAAAAAAGCAAATAATATTTTGGAGCCATCAA
>CAYTWP010000091.1:966-1845 GCA_964442155.1 uncultured Candidatus Saccharibacteria bacterium | reverse complement strand
AAAACACCATTTACTAACATCACTAAAAAATTAATATCATCTAAGCCGGAGCCAAACTCGGCGGCAATCCGCCGCGCCACCTCGCCTACCCGCTCCTTAGCCACACTACTAAAATCCCATTCAAACAGGGTTTGGAGGGCGAGACTTCTCGATAAGTGGCGATTGGCCATAAGTTGTTAAAAGAGCAAAGGGAAACGGGTTACTTAATATTTAGATTTTATTGATTGGCGGTGGCTTTTTGTTTAGCTTGTTTTTTGGCCGCTTGCGCTACGACGTCAATTACCATTTTACCGCGATAATTGCCGCAGGCCAAGCAGGCCCGATGGCGCAAATGACTGGCGCCGCAGGAGACACACTTAGAGAGCCGCGCGCCGGTTAAAGCGTGGTGCGACCGGCGATTGCCGGTGTGGGCTCGGGTATGACGCATGCGTACAACCATAATGGGAATAGTATAAGATAATTGTCCCAAAAAGGCAACTACTGGGCCAGGTTTTTGAGGAAGGAGCGGCGATGGATGGGGGTGAGGCCCAGGCGGCGCAGGGCCTGGTAATGGCCGGCCGTACCATAGCCTTTATGGACCTCAAAACCGTACTTAGGGTAGGTTTTAGCAAGGATAGCAAGATAAGCGTCGCGATGGACTTTAGCCCAAATGGAGGCTAGGGCGATAATCGTTTCTGAAGCATCCCCCCTAATAATTGTTTTTTGGTGTGGGTAAAGAGTGGGGGCTACCAAACTGCCGTCGAGTAAAACGAGGCACTCCCTTGGTGGTAAATTTAATTTAGTTAAAGTTAAAACAATCGCGCGCCGGACGGCCCGAGCAATGCCGATCTCGTCAATTTTAGTATTGGAGATAGAGGCGCGGGCACACCATAATTTATT
>CAYTWP010000091.1:0-956 GCA_964442155.1 uncultured Candidatus Saccharibacteria bacterium | reverse complement strand
CCTTTTTTTAGTTAATAACTCGCGCTTCCATTTGCCACGCTCTTTAGGTGAGAGTTGCTTAGAGTCGCGGACGCGGGGCAACTTTTGCCACACTTTAACAGGCACAGCCACCGCCGCTACCGTCACCGGCCCAGCCAACGGCCCCCGCCCGACCTCATCCACCCCCACCACATACTTAACCCCTTTTGGTATTATCATCATTTTACATTGTAACAAAATCGGGCCCATCCTCCGAAGAGAACGGGCCCAAGAAAAACGGAATCTAAAACTAAGAACGTAATCAGCCCAAAACTAATGTCTTCAACAAAAGACTTTGGGCCATAAAACACAACATGTAAATACCGACGAGAATAACTGCTCTAATGCTCCGATTATTCCACATTACACGTTCACTATCTGGAGTGAGATCCAATTGAAAAACTGATACGAATGCACCACCCAAACACAGAACGGTTGTTAAGAAAGTAAGTGAAATAAACATCCTCTCCTCCTTGGTCCCCAGGACCAGTTTTTGGTTTATTTCAAAGGCTTATCGCCTACTTTATTCTATCTATAATTATATCATAATTAGCCTAAAAATACAATGATCTGACAACATTTACGCCATGGCGTATTATCTCGTTAGATTTTAAAACATCGCTATTTTCTACGATCGTAAGAAATAAGGAGGTGCAAAATAGATTTACGACCGTCAAACTATTTTACAAACAATAAAAATCAGACAAAAGAAAAGCCGCCCTGAGCATAGTCGAAGGGCGGCTTGTGATTTCCCGAGGTCTCGCCTCGGTGTGAACTATTTCGGCAGTAGGGCCAATTCCGGCATCATTTTACTTATCTCCGGAGACTCTACCTGGTAATTAACCGACATTCTCACCTTTCGGAGAACAGTGTTGGCATCTTGTCGTGAAAGACTGAGGGCCCCTGCAATGTCTTCAGAATCAAACGTATCGATCGAC
>CAYTWP010000090.1:0-1864 GCA_964442155.1 uncultured Candidatus Saccharibacteria bacterium | reverse complement strand
GCAATTGGTTACATGTACATTCTTAAATTGGCCCACATGGTGGAGGACAAAATCCACATGCGCTCGATTGGTCCGTACTCACTCATTACCCAACAGCCACTCGGTGGTCGCTCTCAAGGTGGTGGTCAGCGCTTTGGCGAAATGGAAGTGTGGGCTCTCGAGGGCTACGGCGCCTCGCACACTTTGCGCGAGATGTTGACCATTAAGTCCGACGATATTGTGGGACGCTCGGCTACTTTTGACGCCATTATTAAGGGCGAGGTGATCCGACCGCCTAACTTACCGGCCTCGTTTAATGTGATGTTAAATGAGCTCCGCGGTTTGGCCTTAGACATTGACCTTAAGAAGATCTAAATTTATGTCATTACCTACTACAACTAAAAAAGGCGATCGGATTGTGGACTTTAATGCCATCTCGCTTAAATTGGCGTCACCGGAGCGGATCCGGGAGTGGTCTTACGGGGAGATTACTAAGCCGGAGACAATTAACTATCGCAGTGGTCGCGCCGAGCGGGGCGGTCTCTTTGATGAGCGCATTTTTGGTCCGGAAAAAGATTTTGAATGTTATTGTGGTAAATACAAACGGATTCGTTATAAAGATATTATTTGTGAAAAATGTGGTGTTGAAGTGACGCGCTCGATTGTCCGCCGCGAGCGCATGGGTCATATTGAGTTGGCCTCACCGGTGGCTCACATTTGGTTTTTGCGGGGTATTCCGTCTCGGATTGGTTTGGTCTTAGATATTTCAATTCCGGAATTAGAAAAAGTGGTTTACTTTGCCGGTTACATCATAACCCGCGTTAATGAGGAGGAGAAGATTAAAGTACTTAAAGAGCTCGATAACGAGTTTAAAAATAAAGTTAAGGCTCTAGAGGATCCCGAGGCTAAAGAGCGCTTAAAGCTCTCACTCCTTGAGGCCCGTCGCCAAGTGGAATCCTTAATCGCTTGGAAAGTGCTGGATGAATTGACTTATCATCGTTTGTCGCTTAAATACGGTTCAGTGTTTGAGGCTGGGATTGGGGCCGAGGCGGTGGAGAATATTTTTAAGTCCATCAATATTGAGGCCGAGTTAATTAAAATCCAAGGGTTGTTAGAAAAGGCTAGTGCTCTTGAGCGACCTAAATTACAAAAACGGTTTAATCTATTCCGCTCCTTTTTGACGGCTGGCATTCGCCCGGAGTGGATGTTTATGCGCGTCTTACCAGTGATCCCACCAGCCTTGCGCCCAATGGTCGCGCTTGATGGTGGTCGCCATGCTACTAGTGATGTTAACGACTTATATCGTCGGGTGATCAATCGTAATAATCGACTTAAAAAGTTGGTGGACTTAAACGCGCCAGAAGTAATTTTACGGAATGAGAAGCGGATTCTCCAAGAGGCGGTGGATGCGTTAATCGATAACTCCATCCGTCGCGGTGGTGGCGGTGAGGGTGCGGTTAGTCAAGCCGGCCGTCGACCACTTAAGTCGCTCGCTGACTCCCTGCGGGGTAAGCAAGGCCGCTTCCGTCAAAACTTGCTTGGTAAGCGAGTGGATTATTCCGGCCGTTCGGTAATCGTCGTTGGTTCCGAGCTTAAGCTCTCGCAATGTGGTTTACCTAAGCACATGGCACTGGAGCTCTTTAAGCCGTTTATTATTGCTAAAATTTTGGAGTCCGAGTTGGCCTTTAATATCCGCGGCGCTAGTCGTTTAATTGATGAGGGGGCACCGGAGGTCTGGGCTATTTTGGAGGAGGTGATTAAAGACAAGCACGTCCTCTTAAACCGGGCGCCGACCTTGCACCGCTTGGGTATCCAAGCCTTCCGGCCGGTCTTGATTGAAGGTAATGCCATTCAAGTGCATCCGCTGGTTTGCTCGGCGTTTAAC
>CAYTWP010000089.1:0-1969 GCA_964442155.1 uncultured Candidatus Saccharibacteria bacterium | reverse complement strand
AGTCACAAACTTTTGCCGTCGAATCCGAGTTTGTGGAGGGGATGCAATTTGATAAAGGTTATGCCTCGCCTTATTTAATTACCGACAGCGAGCGGATGGAGGCCGAGTATAGTGATGCTCATATTTTAATTACCGACAAAAAAATCTCCTCGATTAAAGAGATTTTACCGTTGTTGGAAAAGATGGCCGCGGCCGGTAAAAAAGAGTTGGTGATTATTGCTGAGGACGTGGACGGTGAGGCGCTCGCCACTTTGATTTTAAATAAATTACGCGGCGCCTTTAGTGCTCTGGCGATTAAAGCGCCGGGCTTTGGTGAGCGGCGCAAAGAGATGCTCGAGGATATTGCTATTTTAACCGGCGGCCAAGTAGTGACCGAGAGTCTGGGCTTAAAGTTAGAGAATGTGGAAATGAGCATGCTGGGCCGGGCGCGCAAAGTGATTGCCACTAAAGACTCAACCACGATTGTGGGTGGTAAAGGGAAGAAAAGTGATATTGAAAAACGGATTGCCCAATTGCGGGGCCAAATCGAGAGTACCGAATCAAATTATGACAAAGAAAAGTTGGTGGAGCGTTTAAGTAAATTAAGTGGTGGTGTGGCGGTGATTAAAGTCGGCGCCTCTACTGAATCAGAAATGAAATACAAAAAGTTAAAGATTGAAGATGCGGTTAAAGCGACTAAAGCGGCAGTGGAGGAGGGTATTGTACCGGGTGGGGGCACGGCGCTTGTCCGCGCCGGGGCTAAAGTGGCTGGTAAAAAAATTGCGGCACCTAGTGCTGACGTAGCAGCCGAGGTTGAGGTCGGGGTCCAAATTTTACTTAAAGCGCTCGAGGCCCCCTTACGCCAAATTGCGATCAACGCTGGTAAAGATGATGGGGCGGTGATTGTGGACAAAGTTAAACAGGGTAAAGGCAATGAGGGTTATGACGCTAATGCCGACGCTATTGTGCCGGACATGTACGTGGCCGGGATTATTGATCCGGTTAAGGTCACGCGCACCGGCCTGGAGCGGGCCGCCTCGGCGGCGGCGATACTACTGACCACCGAGGTGGCAATTGTGGATGAGCCTAAAAAAGAGGAGAAACACGGCGGGGAAATGGATTATTAATTAGTGTATAATTAACGGACTATGAATAAATATTTAATTGTTATTTTAATTGTCGTGGTGTTGGTCGGGGGTTATGGCTGGATGTCGTATAACAAATTGGTTGTAGGTCAAGAGGGTATTACTAGTCAGTGGGCCCAAGTGGAGACGCAGTATCAACGTCGCTTAGACCTAGTGCCTAACTTGGTGGCCTCGGTTAAGGGGATTATGACGCAAGAGCAAACTATTTTTACCGCTTTGGCGGAGGCGCGGACGCGTTACGCCGGTGCTAGTAGTGTGGCCGATAAGGCCAAAGCGGCCTCGGACGTCGAGACGTCTCTCGGCCGCTTGCTCGTGGTAGTTGAGAATTACCCGATCTTAAAATCATCAGAGGCCGTGCAAACGTTAATGACTCAATTGGAAGGGACGGAGAATCGCGTTAGTGTCGAGCGCAAGCGTTACAACGACATGGTGCAAAGCTACAACTTAGTGGCCAAGCGCTTCCCCTCCAGTTTAATTGCTAAGCTCACTGGTTTTGAGGTAGCCGAGTACTTTGAGGCTGCCGCCGGTGCCGAAAATGCGCCTCAAGTTAATCTCTAAATTAGGAATACTGGCTTTACTCTTACCACTGACGCTCTGGGCTTACACGAGCCCCGGGCGACCAAGTGGTTTTGTTAATGATTTTGCTGGGGTGTTTACCACCGAGCAAATCAATCAATTAAATGCCCAAGCTCAAAAGATTGAAGATGAGACTGGTGCTCAAATAGCAGTGGTCAGTATCAAAACCTTAGACGGAGATACGATTGAAAATTACGCTGTCGAATTATTTAAAGAGTGGGGCCTTGGCCAAAAAGGGCAGGATAATGGTTTGCTATTGTTAATTGCTG
>CAYTWP010000088.1:0-2092 GCA_964442155.1 uncultured Candidatus Saccharibacteria bacterium | reverse complement strand
TGAATTGACTCGCGAGTTAGCGACCGAGCAAGGTAAAAATGTCGATGAGGCGGACTTTAAGACTAAGTTGGTACAACATCAAGATCTTTCGCGCTCGGGGGCCGAGCAAAAGTTTGCTGGTGGTTTGGCCGATCACTCGGACGAGGTGGTTAAGTATCACACCGCCACCCACTTGCTCAATCAGGCTTTACATGAGGTCTTGGGTGATGGTGTAGAACAACGCGGCAGTAATATTACCAGCGAGCGTTTACGGTTTGATTTTTCCCACCTTACTAAATTAACTGATGAAGAAAAGCAAAAGGTTGAAGATATAGTGAATGAGAAGATTAGAGCCGATTTGCTGGTTAATTTTGTCGTCTTACCTAAAGTCGAGGCCGAGCAAACTGGCGCTCGCCATATGTTTAATGAGAAGTATGGGGCTGAAGTTAAAGTTTATTTTATTGGGGACTCATTGGGTAGCGCTTACTCTAAAGAGTTTTGTGGTGGGCCACACGTGGAGCGTACTGGCGTGCTTGGTAATTTTAAAATAATTAAAGAGGAGGCCGTGGCCGCCGGCATTCGTCGGATAAAAGCTACTCTTGCGTAATTTTGTAACTTAGTGTATAATAGTAGATAGGAATGGAGGGTGCTACAATGGCGCGTCGAAAGTTTAACTATCGACAAAAAAATCTTTACCGGATGCTAGATAAGTTGGGTGGTATGGCAACTACCAAGCAAATTGCCAGTATTGCCAAACTTGAGCATAATGCGGTGAGTAAATCTTTAGGTATGCTCTCTCCGTATGTTATTAGTGATGGTAAAGGTGATGATGGTAGTACGAAGTGGAGAATAGACAACCATCTCGAATGTTGAGTTTTAGGCCACTGCAAATAAACAAAATGCAGTGGCCGTTTTTATTTCCTAATAAATCACATGTTATACTAATAGTTAATGAGCCTCGTTTTAATTTTAGATTTAGGGAGCACGAGTATCGGCGCCACGCTCGGTACTTTGGATACTAAAGCAGCGCCAGGTACCTGCTTAACGCCACTAGCCATCACCCGTTTACCATTAAGTGCTAGTGCTAAAGCTAGTCCCGAGCAATTTAAACATGAGGTTAGTCAAATTCTTGAAGAGATGATGCAAAAGGTGTTAGGTGATGTTAAACCAGTGGAAGTGTTTTGTTTTTTGTCATCAATTTATTATGTTGGTGTACCCCGGACGATCAAATTACAGGAGGATAAATTTTTTTCTTTTACCCCAAAATTAATTAAAAAGTTAGTCGATGAGGAGGTAGTCACCGTCAAAGAGGAGCTCACTGGTCGGGGTTGGACACCGTGGTTAATGGAGGTATTAGAGCGTGAGGTTTTGCATTTGACCGCCAATGGCTATCCGTTAATAGAGGCGCGTGGCGAGTTGGTTAACTCGGCGAGTATCAATGCTTTTATTGCCGGAGCGGATCAAGATTTATTAGAGACTATCCGCCAAGTAATCCGCAAACGCTTTACCACCATTACGCTTAATATCCGCTCTTTTGCCTCGGCTAGTTTTGTGGTGATGCGTGATTTATTGCCACAGACGCCCTCGTTTGCCATGGTCGACATCTCGGGTGCGATGACCGATGTGTTGATGGTGAGTCAAGGAGCACTAGTGGGCGTCGGCTCTTTTCCTCAAGGCTATCAAAATATTATTAAGCAACTAGCCGATACCACTAACTCTACGCCAGTAGATATTGAGACCAAATTAATGATTTTAACTAAAGATAATATACCACCGACCTTGTTACCACTGATTAAATCAAGACGAAGCTCGCGAAGCCCCATCTTCATGAACATCTCAAGAGAGTCCTTGGTCTCCTGGGACTCTTTGACTTGCGCGACTGAATCAGGCGCGCGATTGGGAACTGGAAACGGAACGACCCGACCCACCGGACGTGCTCCCTCCGGAGCGCCCATGGCCGGAGCACGGCCAGAATGTTTCATGGGATCGAGTATAAAAACGAGCCCTGCAACCGTGGCCGCGCCAAGCGCGAGTTTAATTGCTTTGTGGGGCGATGACGGAGCACTCGTCGTCCCTTTTTTCTCGACCGCAGACGGCGACGTTCTTGGCGGCA
>CAYTWP010000087.1:0-2129 GCA_964442155.1 uncultured Candidatus Saccharibacteria bacterium | reverse complement strand
GATCTTTTACTCTGCTCTAGCGCCCACACGGTGCTCCCTTCAGATTTTAATTTAGTAATTAACTCCGTAATATTTTTAACTTGCTCCCAAGATACTGTCTGCTCGGCGCCGAGGGCGGTTTTGGTGATTTCTTTAACTGGTCGCTTAAAGCGGTCTAAGGGGGCGGGCGTATAACCGGTGAGGTAAATTTTAGCTACGCCGGCGGCGTCCGCGGTGCGGAAGATGGCGCCGACATTGTGAGCGCTCCTAATATTGTGGAGGATAAGTGATAATGACGGCTGGGACATATAGTGGTACACTAACATAAATGTTATCGCTTTTCCCCCAACTCTTAGATTTTGGTTTTTACGCTCCAACCTTATTGCGAGTCGCGATCGCTTTATTAATCCTAGTGGGCAGTATTCATAGTTTTAAACACAAAAAAGTAGTTGCGCTGTCGGTGATTAAAATCATTGCCAGTATTTTACTCCTAATCGGCTTGCTCACGCAATTAGCGGCGCTAGTGTTAGCCCTCGCGGTCATTTGGGAGATTTGGCAGGCTAAAAAGCGCGGTGATGGCCACTTCCACCTCCGTTATCATTTACTTAAACTAGCCGTCTTAGTCGCCCTACTCCTCCTTGGCCCCGGCGCTTGGGCTTTTGACTGGCCGCTTTAGTAATAGACTTTTTCGGTTTTTTTTAGTATTCTTTTGGCGACCCGCCCATAGCTCAGTCGGTAGAGCAGTTGCCTTTTAAGCAAACGGTCGCAGGTTCGATTCCTGCTGGGCGGACAAATTAAAGTGTTAGCGCAAAATACTCAAGCTCGTGTAACAGTTCGGTGCCACTGAAACGTGACTGGTGGAACAAATTAGTAAGCGTAATTAAATGCGCTTTAAGCTCGGCTAAACTATACTTCCGCGCTCCAGCCAGGGCTTTGTTGTACACAAATGGTTTAAGTGATTGGCGCGCACCGGCGCTATCAGCCGCAGTTTGGGCAATGGTTTTAAATTGCCACCACCACTTCCAAAACACCTCTTCAGCCGGCACTCCCGCTCGGAGCGCCCCGGTTAACGCCAGCCAAGCCGCCCGCCTGTCTCGCGCCACAATCGAGTCAGTAACACTAAAAATATTAAAGTTTTCTTTAACGATCTTCTCTTTCAGCTCAAAACTTTCTACCTTCTCCGCTAATTTAGTAATTTTAGTTAAGCGCGCCTTAGGGATCGCCTCATCCCAGATGATAAATAAATTAGGTGACTGTGCTAACCCGAACGCCAACTCCTCCACTTGCTCGCCATATTCTTTATGAGCCAAGAGCCCCTCAAGCGCCACTAAAAATTTATCAAAAAAAAGTCCCTGACTCTCGGCTAGTGCCCCGAGCTCTGACGAGTTAAAATTATCTTCATCAAAATAAAAAGTATTAGCCTCGGGATGCTTCTTTTTTAGCGCCGCTAAATACCCGCGCAGTTTAGCCCGACCCTTTACCCGATCCGAGCCATAAATCAGGTAAATCATAAATCTAGAGTGATGCCCACTGGGGCATGGTCTGACCCCTCAATCTGATCTAAAATAAAGACCTCCTTCACTTTAGGTAGTAAGGCTTTGTCCACCCAAAAGTAATCGAGTCGCCAACCCACATTGCGATCCCGGGCGCGCGTCTTCATATCCCACCAACTGTAAGCGACTTTGTCAGGGTAAAAGTGGCGGAAGGTGTCCACAAATCCGGCCGCTTCAAACTCATCTAACCACGCCCGCTCTTGAGGCAAAAAGCCAATCGAGTGGACATTTTCTTTAGGTCGGGCTAAGTCAATCTCATGATGGGCCACATTAACATCACCGCAAAAAATTACTTTATGGCCATTACTTTTTAGTTTTTTAATATAGTCTAAAAATTCGCCAAAAAATTTAAGCTTATACTGCAGGCGATGATCCTCGCCACCACCATTAGGGAAGTAAATATTTAATAAGGTAAAACCCTCATACTCACACATTAACACTCGCCCCTCGGTGGAGAGTAAGCTTTTACCAAAGTCATCGGTCACCACCTTAGGTTGCTTAGCACTAAACACCGCCACTCCACTGTAACCTTTGCGCTCGGTGGCACTATTCCAGACGCTGGTATAACCGGCCGGGGCCCGCAACTCTTCGCTCAAC
>CAYTWP010000086.1:1557-2149 GCA_964442155.1 uncultured Candidatus Saccharibacteria bacterium | reverse complement strand
GTGACCATCAATCTCAATGACATGCCAATTAAACGACTCTAATTTAGTTTTGAGCGGCTCAAGCGGCATCACCTCCTCGGTAAAACCACTGATCTGAATATTATTACGATCAATAATGGCAATCAGATTATGGAAGCCCTGCTTGCCCGCCAACATCATGGCCTCCCAAGTATTGCCACACTCGAGCTCGCCATCACTCATTAAACAGTAGACCAGTTGCTCACTAGTACGACCCTGATCAAGCTTAAGTGCTAGCGCCATACCCACCGCTTGCGAAAGCCCAGCACCAAGCGGTCCGGAGCTGGTCTCTAAAGCCGGCAACCACTCCCGATGCGGATGGCCTTGGAGTTTACTGCCTAATTTACGTAAAGTTTTTAAGTCCACGAGAGAGAAGTAGCCCGCATGCGCCATAGTGGCGTAAAGCACCGGGCAAATGTGACCATTAGAGAGCACTAAACGATCACGCTCCGACCAAGCCGGATTTTTAGGATCGTGCTTAAGTTTATGGAAATATAGATAAGTAAAAATGTCGGCCATCCCGAGTGGCCCCGCGGTATGCCCCGAGCCCGCCGCCAAAAGCATCTCAATAATT
>CAYTWP010000086.1:0-1547 GCA_964442155.1 uncultured Candidatus Saccharibacteria bacterium | reverse complement strand
TGAGATTAGCTTGCTCCGTCAACTGTAAAATTTTTTCATCAGTTAAATGATCCATTGGTTTTAGAAGTTGGCAGTTAGAGATTGGAAATGATTGATCGCTGTTTTAATGTCCGCACTTTCCCAAATAGCCGAGCCAATCACCAATTGATTACCACCGGCGGCAATTACTTGCGGCGCGGTATCCACATCAATACCACCATCAACCGCAATTATACCATGAGGCCACCACGAGCGGAGTGTCGCGATACGTTCTAACACACTCTCATCAAAACTCTCACCATAAAAACCTAACTTTTTAATGCCCATTAATTGAATCACTTTAACTTTGTCGAGCCACGGTCGCACTAACTCCAATGGTGTCTCTAGTAATAAAGCGATACCTACTTCTACTCTCCGTGCGGAAGATGCATTAATTATTTCTTCTAAATTATCGGTTGATTCGTAATGAATAACTAGCCGATCGACTACTCCCAGCCAATTAGCCACCACCTCCTCTGGTTGCTCGACCATTAAATGAGCCTCCAGTTTCACCTGGCCATTAACAAACTCGAGATCATCGGGTGTTTGCCAAGTGGTATTTTTGACAAAGCGACCGTCAGCAATATCTAATTGGGCCCACTTAGTTAAACCATCCAGCTTGGTAATTTTAGCTTGGACCTCGGTAAAAGAGCTACCAATAATTGAGGGGACAATCTCGACCATAATCAAAAATTAGGTAAATTAGTACTGGCACAATCAAATTGGGCCACCCGGCGAGTGTGCCGCTCCTCGTCGGAGAAGGGAGTCTCGAGCCACAACTTAACCGCCTGCTTAGCTTCACCAGAAGAGAGGAAGCGGGCACCGAGTGATAAAATATTAGCGTTGTTGTGCGAACGCGATAATTGGATGATCTCTGACGGGCCGCCGTAGTAGACGGCGGCCCTTACTCCCCGCACCCGATTAGCCACCATGGCCTCACCTTGCCCCGAGCCACCTAAAATAATCCCTAAGCTACCAGGGTTGGCAATAATTTGTTGCGCCACAATCCGCATAATCGATGGGTAATCATCTTGCTCCCTCTTCTCAAACGCACCCTCGTCAAAGACCTCATAGCCCAACTCCTTGAGCCAAGTTTTAAGCTCCTCTTTTAGTGGAAATCCTGCATGATCCGCTCCAATAAATATTTTCATTATTTAAACTTGGCCGGTGGTGATGACGTGATCAATGAGCGTGTGAGTATACCCCATCTCATTGTCATACCAGGCCAACACTTTAACTAAATTACCACCCACTACCCGGGTCATACTTAAATCAACCAGCGAGGCGTAGGGGTTACCGACAATGTCAGACGAAACGAGTGGCTCATTAGTAACTGAAAACCATTTTTTTTTTTTTTTTGTGCCGGCGGCTTGTTGTAAAGCATTATTAATCTCCGCCACGGTGGTTGAGCGTTTGGCGATAAACGTCACATCGACTAATGAGCCAGTGACTACCGGCACCCGGATGGCCACGCCATCAAATTTACCGGCTAATTGAGTAATGGCCTCGGTTACGGCAATGGCCGCCCC
>CAYTWP010000085.1:0-2237 GCA_964442155.1 uncultured Candidatus Saccharibacteria bacterium | reverse complement strand
CTATTTAGCGCATAGAGATTTACAGATCACTGGGATCGCCATAATCGGACAGTCTTTCGAGGAGACTTTTGAAAGAAATAAGCGAGAGCCACGTTGGGGTAAAACTGAAGAGTTGCAAAAGCTAGAAGCAGAGGCTTTCTTTAATGGCGAGCGCCCGCATTATAGAGAAGAGGCAGAAAAGTACGGCTATCCAGTCTTTGAGACTCCTGACCAAGCTTGGGACAGTGCGATTCAAATTTTGACTGATGAATATCTTGATCTGGTCGACGAAAATGATCTAGTTATAGGTAAAAAGAGAAGGTCAGAAGTGTATGCCGAAAATTTATCTAATTTTCGGGTAATCAACGCTTTTGTGGTAAATCCAAAAGGAGAAATTTGGATACCACGGCGAGCAGCTAATAAAAGACTTTTCCCTCTGTGTTTGGATATGAGTGTCGGTGGACATGTAGAAAGTGGCGAGATTTATGAACAAGCTCTTAAACGAGAAACTCAAGAAGAATTAAATATTGATACTGATAAGGTTATGGTAAAATTTTTGGGGCACTTAACGCCCTACAAAGACAAGGTCTCAGCTTTTATGAATGTTTATGAAATAAAGGTCGACGAAGCGCCAAATTACAATAAAAATGATTTTACTGAATATTTTTGGCTTACCCCTAAAGCATTTTTTGAGCGTGTGACCCAGGGAGATAAAGCCAAGAGTGATTTACCGAAATTGATCGAGCGTTTTTATGGGATTGAAAGAAGTTTATTAATTTAACGTCTATAAATATATGGCTAAATACGTTGACGGATATGTGTTGGTGGTACCAAAGAAGAACTTAAAAGCTTATCAAAAAATGGCCAAAATGGGGGGGAAAGTTTGGCGTAAATATGGGGCGCTCGAATACTTTGAGTGCATGGGGGATGATTTAAATCCCAAATGGACGGGGATTAAATTCCCTAAAATGGTTAAGGCTAAGTCAAGCGAGGTAGTCTTCTTCTCCTTTATCGTTTATAAATCACGAGCCGATCGTGACCGGATCAATGCCAAGGTGATGACCGATCCGCTGATGAATGATCCCAAGTATAAGGATATGCCCTTTGATATGAAGCGGATGGCCTTTGGCGGTTTTAAGGCGCTAGTGGAGGCTTAGTTGTATCCTAGGCTAAGGTAAGGTATAATGGCGGGCAGGAGAAAAGATAGCCTTAATAATCGTTAATTTAAATAAATCATGCCTAAAGGTAATTCGGCTTTTATGAAGCCAATGAAGGTGAGTGATGAGTTGGCGGCAGTCATCGGTGCTGGTCCAATGCCTCGCTCAGAGGTGGTAAAAAAGTTGTGGGTCTACATCAAAGGTAAGGACTTACAAGATCCTAAAAACAAGCGCAATATCATTGCTGATGATAAGCTTAAAGTAGTATTTGGTGGTAAGGGGACGGTCTCGATGTTTGAGATGACTAAATTAGTTTCCGCTCACTTATCTTAATTAGCCGCGAGCGATCGCCAGTTTAATTATGCGAGCAGCGCCGCCCCGCACAAGTGCGAGGGCGGCGCTTTGCATGGTGGCGCCGGTGGTCGTGGTATCGTCAATTAATAGGACAACTTTATTTTTAACAACTGGACTAACTTCACCAAAAGCGTCTTTTAAATTTTTTAGTCTTTCAGTGCGATTAGTGGTTTTAACCTGACTTTCCGTTTCTTTAATTCTTTTTAAGCTATCTGGTAGCAACTCTGTTAACTCACTTGTGTGCTCATGGAGACCCTCGGCAATACTCAAAGCTTGATTAAAGCCGCGCTGGCGCAAACGTTTGGTGCCCAGTGGCACCGGCACAATGATTAATTTTTGCTCGCCGGTCATTAAGACAATTTCGGCCAAATCTTCATAATATTTTTTGGCCGCAAGCTCACCTAAACGCCAACCAATCCGCTCCTTGCCATTATATTTTAATTGCCACAATAATTTTTTAGTTACTGGCTGATGATAATCAAATAAAACCCAAGCGTCATCGTCACTTATTCCGGCGGCGGGCAAATGCTCGGCGCAATCATCGCAGACTAAAGTGTCAGCTAAACCACAACCCAAGCAGGCGTCGGGGAAGAGGAGATCATTAATCCACTCTTTAATGTGATATAATAAACCCATTAACTTTATTGTAACTTATCTATGGATTGGTCAGGGGCATTAGGCTGGTTTAAAAAATCAAAGCTCTGGCAAACGCCGGGGAGTGTCATTGGTATTGATATTGGTTTTTCT
>CAYTWP010000084.1:0-2289 GCA_964442155.1 uncultured Candidatus Saccharibacteria bacterium | reverse complement strand
ACAAAAAGTATTCTCCCGGCACAAAAAAGCCTTGTCCGAGATGCCTAATTTGACGGAGCTCCAGACTAAGTCCTACCAATGGTTGGTTAAGGAGGGTCTTAAGGAGTTGTTTGCCGAGTTCTCCCCAGTAAAAGACTATTCGGAAAAAAAGTTCGAACTCTCATTTGAAGGGTTTCAAATTGATGAGCCGCGGTTTAACGAGAATCATGCTAAAGCCAATAAGTTATCTTATGAGGCGGCCCTTCGTGTGCGCGTTAAGTTAAAAAATAAAACGCTTAATCAAGATAAGGAGCAAGAAATCTTCTTGGCTGACTTCCCAATCATGACAGCGCACGGTACTTTTATTATTAATGGTATCGAGCGGGTGGTAGTGCCCCAAATTGCTCGTTCGTCCGGTGTCTTTTTTACTGCTAATGAGATTAAGGGGCGCAAATATTTTGGGGCTAAAATTATCCCGGCCCGCGGTGCTTGGGTGGAGCTCGAGACCGAGGTAGACGACGCCATTTACGTCCGGATTGACCGCAAGCGCAAGTTTCCAGTCAGTGCTTTACTTCGTGTTTTGGCCGCTTTAGCGGGTCAAAACTTAACCGATGAGCAAATCGTCTCTTTATTTGATAAGAGCGGTGTCTCGGATGAGGCGATCAAAAAGACGTTAGAAAAAGATCATGCTAAAACCGCTGACGAGGCCTACATTGAGATTTATAAGCGTCTCCGCGACAGTGATTTAGCGACCGCCGCTAACTCTAAGGAGTTTGTCTCAACTTTATTTGGTCGCGATAAGTATGACTTTTCTGCCGTGGGTCGTTTCCGTTTTAATCAGCGTTTCGAGTTACCCGAGGTGGGCGAGAAGGAGGGTCGGGTGTTATCGCTCGCTGATTTGGTCATCATCATCGCTCATATTATTAAGCTCAATAATACTAAAGGAGCTCAAGAGGATGATATTGATAACTTGGGCTTCCGTCGGGTGCGCTCCATTGGTGAGATGTTCCAACAAAAATTACGCATTGGTATGACTCAGATGAAGCGTAATATCCAAGACCGGATGTCGACAGTGGAGTCAACCACGATGTTGCCGGTCCAATTGATCTCACCTCGGCCACTCCAAGCGCGGCTCAAAGAGTTTTTCACCACCAACCAATTGTCGCAATTTATGAATCAGGAGAATGCGCTCTCTGAGATTGAGCACTTGCGCACTTTGTCGGCGCTTGGTCCTGGTGGGCTTACTCGTGAGCGCGCCGGATTGGAAGTGCGTGACGTACACACCTCGCACTATGGTCGGGTTTGTCCGATCCACACCCCCGAGGGTCCAAACATTGGTTTGATTTTGCACTTAGCCACTTATGCCCGCGTCAATGCCTACGGCATTATTGAGGTCCCTTACGCTAAAGTTAAAAATGGCACGATCACTGGCGAAATTGTTTACTTAAATGCGTTAGAGGAGGAAAAATACGCCATTGCTCACGCCGGTACACCATATGACGACAAGGGTAAATTACTAAATGCCGAGGTGGAGGCCCGGATCTCGACCAAGCCGGGTATGGTCGCCCGCGACAAGGTGGACTTAATTGATGTCGCCGCTAATCAGGCTTACTCCATTGCCACCTCGATGATTCCGTTTTTGGAGCACGACGATGCCAACCGGGCGCTGATGGGCTCAAACATGCAAAAGCAAGCCGTGCCTTGTGTCGTTCCTGAGGCACCATTGGTTGCCACCGGGATGGAGAAAAAGGCCGCTGCCGACTCTGGTCGTTTAATTACTGCCCGCCGTGCTGGTACGGTGACTGTCGCTGACGGCACAAGAGTAATTATTAAAACCGATGACGGCGAGGTGGATGAATATCCATTTGCCAACTTCCGTAAAACTAATGACAATACCATCTTCCATCAACGACCGGTGGTTAATGTGGGTGATGAGCTTAAAAAAGGTCATGTTTTATGTGACACTTCTTCAACCGTTGATGGCCAAATGTCACTCGGGCAAAATGCGCTCGTGGCCTTTATGTCTTGGGGCGGTGCTAACTACGAGGACGCCATCATCATCTCGGAGCGGATGGTTAAAAATAATAAATTATCGAGTATTTATGTCGAGGAGTTTGATATTGATGTTCGCGATACTAAACTTGGTCCTGAGATTACCACTCACGACATCCCTAACGTTGGTGAGGGTAAATTACGCAACTTAGATGAGGAGGGTATTGTCCGAATTGGCGCCGAGGTGGGTCCTAACGACATTTTAGTTGGTAAAATTACCCCTAAAGGTGAAACCGAATTGACGCCCGAAGAACGCTT
>CAYTWP010000083.1:0-2341 GCA_964442155.1 uncultured Candidatus Saccharibacteria bacterium | reverse complement strand
TTTTTATTAGCCATTGTAGTGCCCGAGAGTTTTACTTGGGCGGCATTGGTTACTTTAACCGTCGCTCGCGAAGCAATATGTTTTACAAAAGCTGGTGAGCGCTTGCCACGTGATAAGAGCGCGACCTCAGTGGCGAGGCGGCCTAAACTTTTACCAGTAGCATCAATAGTGTGAGTAGTCATAAAATTATACAAATTCGATATAAGCCATCGGACTGGCATCACCTTGGCGCGGTGGTAATTTAATAATCCGGGTATAACCACCTGGGCGATCGGCGTGACGTTTAGCAATTACCGTCATTAATTTTTTAGCCGCCGGCTCATGGCCACCAAGACGCGAGACCAATAATTTTTGGGCACTCAAACCACCACCCTTGGCCATAGTAACCATCTTTTCCACCATCGGGCGAGTGGCCTTGGCTTTAGCCACTGTGGTTTTAATCTTCTCCTCTAAAATAAGCGCCACCGCCAAGCCACGCATCAAAGCCACGCGCTCATTACGCTCGCGGCCAAACTTTTTAGTTTTATTGTGGTGTCGCATATTAAGTTATTTTTTGAGCACAATCCCACGGAGAGCCAAAGCCTCCTTGATCTCCTCCAAGCCCTTACTGCCTAAACCATCAAGCTCGAGTAAATCATCTTCCTTCTTCCGCATCAAGCCCCCAACGGTGCGGATGCTGGCGCCAGTGAGCGCCTTCATGGTGCGGACAGATAAGTCTAAGTCCTCAATCCGGACTTTGGCCATATCACTGTCGCCAGCACTCTCACTCTCGGTACCCGACTCACTATCAGCGCCACTAGCCAAATCTAGCTCTTTAAAACCAACAATCGCGTGGAGTTGGCTGATCATAATCTCGATTGAGCGAGTAAGAGCTTCGCGGGGTGAGACTACACCGTCGGTCTCGATAGTGACGCGCAATTTATTAAAGTTAGTCCGATTACCGACGCGCATCGGCTCCACCTCGTAACTAACGCGGCGAATTGGGGTAAAGATTGCATCCAAAGCAATGGTGCCAATCTCGACTTTGTCTTTTTGTAAGGACTCTTTAGCGACATAGCCTAAGCCTTTTTCTAACGTAATTTCCATTTCTAAACTGGCATTTTTATCAGTAATCGTGGCAATAACATAATCTTTGTTAACCACTTCCGCTTGGCCGGGGGTCTCGATGTCGCCAGCGGTCACCGTTTTAGATCCCTTAATTTTTAAGTTAACGGTTAACGGCTCATCACCCACCACCTTAAACCGGACGCGCTTTAAGTTTAAGATAATCGCAATCACATCCTCTTTAATCCCGGGGATGGTAGAGAACTCGTGATTAACGCCACTAATTTTAACCGCGGTAATGGCAAAGCCGGGTAGGGACGACAAAATGATTCGGCGCAACGAGTTGCCCAAAGTGTGGCCATAGCCCGGGTATAAGCCCTCAATCTCGTAAATACCCTCGGTCTCGTTTTCAGAAACCGCGATTGGTTTTGATGGCAAAATGATGTTTAGGTCAGACATAAATAAAAATTATTAAAGATAATAAATAAATTTTAAACTCGACTATAAAACTCTAAAATGGAACTAAAATTAATGGTGCCAGCGGCCGATGGATGATGCGGTAAGGCCTTAATGACGCCGGCATAGGTCTCGGTATCAAGGGTCAACCACTCTGGGACCGACAAATCTTTAACTCGCTCTGGTACCGCGGTAAACACACCCTTGTCGCGACTCGCTAAACGGACCGCCACTCGATCACCAGCGCGGACACTGTAAGATGGGATTTTGTTGCGGCTCTCATTAATCGTAATGTGACCATGGGAGACCATTTGGCGGGCCGCTTGGCGAGTAGGCGCTAAACCGAGGCGGTAAACGACATTATCTAAACGACTCTCTAGTGCAGCATATAAACGCTCGGCCGGCACGCCACCGCGAGCGGCTTGAGCGGCGCGGACATAACGAGCAAATTGTTTTTCAGTCACACCATAAGTAAAGCGAGCCTTTTGTTTCTCCAACAATTGGCCACCGTACTCGGTCGACATCCGACCACCTTTTTTAGAGCGCGGCTTTTCAGTACCGGAGACGGTAAATTTGGTCGTTTGGCATTTACCAAAGACCCGATCACCGACGCGCCGACAAATTTTATATTTTGGACCTGTTTTCATAACTCAATCGTATCTAAATTATTTATTAAACTCGACGTGGTCGAGGCGGCTTAGGACCATTAAATGGCACCGGGGTGGCATCGGTAATCGAGCGTACCGAAAGCCCTTTAGCAATCAAAGCGCGCACGGCCGACTCCCGGCCAGCACCCACACCTTTGATCACCACTTGCACCTCCTTAAGACCTAAATTTTGG
>CAYTWP010000082.1:0-2353 GCA_964442155.1 uncultured Candidatus Saccharibacteria bacterium | reverse complement strand
AGGTGGGCTCTGGTAAGTTTGTGGGTACATTTTACGTGGGCTATGGCCATAAATCGATCGGAGATTGCGGTGATACTGTATTTTTCATCGAGGGGGTCTCGATGTTGGTGGCCAAAGCGGTCCAGGATTGGATGCTCTACAATGGCCAGGAGTGCTCGACGCGTTATCTTGATTTTGGTAGCCAGCTGTTTTTGGATCCAATCGGTCAGGATGACACAAGTGAGATTCTTAAGAGTTGGCGTAATTTCTACACCGCCAATTTGCCGGTGGTCAAAAAACACGTGGCGTCACAATTCCCTCGTCAGGATGGCGAAGACGAAAAGGTGTACGACAAAGCAGTAGGCGCGCGCGCTTTTGACATTATGCGTGCATTTTTGCCAGCCGGGGCGACGACCTCGTTGTCGTGGTTATCTAACTTAAGACAGCTTGGTGACAAGTTGTTGGAGTTGAGGCACCATCCGCTGGTGGAGGTTAGGGATGTGGCCATAGCTATCCGCGAAGCCATGATTGAAGTGCACCCTAATTCGGTGCCAAAACAATATGAGGCAACGGAGGCTTATTACGAAGACTGGATGTCGAATGGTTATATGTTTGATCCAGTTTTTTGGCCGAAAGATGTAGTTTTATCCCGGTCGGGTATCGATAAACAACAGCTCGTTGCTGGGAAATATTTTTTGGAGAGTCGGCCACCCAAGACCGATTTGCCAAAAAAGTTTGCTCGGGCCGGAGTGGATCAATTCCAATTCTGTCTTGACTTTGGATCATATCGTGATATCCAACGTCATCGAGCGGTGATACAACAGATGCCACTGTTATCCACCAAGTTTGGATTTGAGCCGTGGTATTTGGAGCAATTACCGCCAGATTTGGCTGGTGATGTGGTCAACTTCATCCTGCCTGCCTTTGAGGGAAAGATTCTGCGATGGGGGAAACAAAATCCATCGGAGACGTTGCAGTACTATATCCCAATGGGTTATCGAGTGCCGTGCGAGGTTACTGGTGATTTGCCAGCGCTGATTTACTTAGCTGAGTTGCGTTCGGGCAGTATGGTCCATCCGACCCTACGACCCAAGGCTCAAGCAATAGCTAAGATTCTCGAAAGTGAATACGGCTATTGTGGTTTGCGGTTGCATGTTGACCATTCCGAAGTCGGGCGTTTCGACATCAAGCGCGGTCATCAGGATATTGTCGAAAAGTAGTAGCAAGAAACAAAACACAGGCAGTTGGTCTAGACCAACTGCCTGTTATTTATTCCAATACTATTTGGATGTCGGGGCGGAGTAAGTGAATGTGCTCAAGGAGTAATGAACGGTGGCAGTGCTCGTGAGTTTCCTCCACACAAAGCACGGTGACGATTTGATACTGCTCCAGTAATTTACACAGTATCGATAAGGCTTCTTTTCCTTTGTTCGAGTTAAGGTACTCGACGTACTGCCGACTAAATTCATCCCAGTCAATCTCTTTGCGATACCAAGCGCCCACTGTTTTTGGCTTGGGTGCTAATTCCGGAATCCAGTGGGCCTTTTCAGAAATTTCAATCAGTTTTGAATCGGGTGTCTTGCCATCACTTTTGGTGAGACGGCTGACAATCAAGACTCTATAACCAGCATCTTGACTCGGCACTTTAAAAGCACAACTCGATTTGAGGATCATTTCTGTTCTCCTTTTTCCAATCTAGTTCTGGCATATTTGGTCAATTTATGCAAGGATAGCATTGACGCTAAATAAAATGGTTGTTAGGGTGACAAAGGAAATAGACTTATAATGTTACTTGACAACCGAGGAGTAAAAATCCATGAACGATCAAAAAATCGGAAAGTTAATACAAGCGGAAGAGGAGCGCCAAGCGGGGGTGATTAATTTAATCGCGTCTGAGAATTATGTCTCGGATGACGTCTTGGCCGCTCTCGGGTCAAAATTGACTGACAAATATGCTGAGGGATATTCGGGGGCCCGTTATTATGGCGGCAACAGCGTGGTTGATGAAGTGGAGAGCGAGTGTCAAAAACGCGCGCTCCAAGTTTTTGATTTGTCAGCTGATAGTTGGGCGGTTAATGTCCAACCACTCTCGGGTTCACCAGCCAATGTGGCGGTGTATTTAGCTCTAGTGCCACCAGGCGGCAAGATTATGGGTATGAGTTTAAGTGACGGTGGGCATCTCACTCACGGTCATAAAGTCTCGATTACCGGCAAAATGTGGCAGCAAGTGCCGTTTGGGGTTGATCCTAAAACCGAACTAATTAACTATGAGGAGATAAAAAAGATTGCTCTGATGGAGAAGCCCAACATTATTGTGGCTGGGTTTACCGCTTATCCAAGAGTGATTGAGTGGCAAAAGTTTCGTGATATTGCC
>CAYTWP010000081.1:0-2386 GCA_964442155.1 uncultured Candidatus Saccharibacteria bacterium | reverse complement strand
ACCATGACCGGGGTAAGGCCGAAGTTAAAAAAGCCTATTACCACCAGATTTGTCAGGGCGTCGTTCTCGTCAAGTCGCCATCCACAGCGTTTGGCCCACATGATGCTGCCGATGACTCCCCATATCGGCTGGAGGACAAAGAAGGTTATCCCGCAGAGCCCGCAGGCAACTCCTTGGGTGCAATACCCTAGCTCTGAGGCTACGAGAGATACTCCCGCACTTACCCACAAGAGTCCGTAAACGCCACAGAACAGGCAAAACAAAACGACCGAAATCAGACGCATGATCTTTCTCCTTCTTCCTCAACCTGATTGTCGAGGGTTACCTACCCCCTATTATACACCCATAGGTCTATTTTGTCAAGTACACAAAACCCCCGCCAGTTGGCGGGGGTGGGTCATTTCTGTGAGTTATTCAGGCAACACTGATTCCAAGGTTGTTTCCCAAAGCTGATTTATTTTTGGCGCAATATTATCTTTAGATGGTTTGTTGCCAGCTTTGTAAGCCTTCATATCAGCTACTATACCTTCCAGTTTTTCTTTAAAGGTTTGACGAGGATCAAAATTGGTCATGGTTATTTCTGCAAGTGTAGGATGTTTCTCCATCGCTTCTAGTATTATTTTTAACTCTTCAGCTATACCTGGTGATTTAGGGCTACCTAGGGATTGCATTACAGTAACGCCCTCCAGATCTAAATCTTTGGCAAATTCCATCAACTCAGCAAAGTCATTGCCTTCTTGTTCGCCTACTTGTTCTTGTGGAGTACCTTCGTTCATATATTTAAGCTAACTTCTAATAGCTCTAGTCTAGCAAGGGAGGGGGTAAAGTAAATAGACCAACGTCGCACAATAATTGGCTCAAGTTTGATACAATAGGAGGATGGCCGGGACGGAAATTCAAAAATTAAAACAAGAGTTTTTGGAGTACTTGGAGATTGAGCGTGGGCGGAGCGTTAAAACGGTGGAGAATTATGATCGCTACCTCACGCGGCTGTTTACCTTTGGTAAGGTGGCCAAGATTAGTGAGATCGACGATGACTTGGTGCGCCGCTTTCGCCTCACGATTAACCGGGAGAATTTAAAAAAGAACACCCAAAACTATCACCTCATCGCCTTGCGCACCTTCCTTAAATTTTTAGCTAAAAAGGGTGTTAAATCGCTCGCTCCCGAGCGCATCGAGCTCGCTAAAGTGGGCGCGCGCGAGCTGGACCTCATTACCGAGGTGGAACTTAAGCGCTTGCTTGATGGCCCTAAAGTGGCTACCCTCTCGGGGCTGCGTGATAAAGCCTTGCTTGAGCTCTTATTCTCCACCGGGTTACGGGTCTCGGAACTTTGCTCCTTAGATCGCGATAGTATTGATCTCTCCCGGGGCGAGTTTACGATTCGCGGTAAGGGGGAGAAGGTCCGTTTGGTATTTATCTCCCCCGAGGCCGCGGATTATCTAAAACAATATGAAAAGAAGCGTAAGGATATGGAGGAAGCTTTGTTTGTTAACGAGTCTGGTGGCCGCCTCACCCCGCGCTCGATTGAGCGCTTGGTTAAAAAGTATGCCACCCAGGCCGGGATTGGCCGGCGCGTCACTCCTCACACCCTCCGCCACTCTTTTGCCACCGACTTACTCCAAAATGGCGCGGACATTCGATCGGTCCAAGTAATGTTGGGCCACGCCAACATCACCACCACTCAAGTTTACACTCACGTCACCGATCGCCAACTCCGCGAGATCCACAAAAACTTTCATAATAAGAAAAGGTCATAAAAAGATATCCACAGGTCTGCTTGTTGTCCTTTATACTGGTTATAGTACAATAAAGGACAGACGATGATCAGATCTTTATAGGACGAGGACCTCAAATATTTGGTGGATAAATTTTTTTCTCCTCATTATCCATACAAATTGTGCCCATTTTTTATCGGTGTTTTGTTCTCATTCAATCAGTTTTGTTCTCCGTTTCTTGTCCGTCCTCGTCCGCCCCGCCCAAATTACTTGTGGCGGGTTGTTTGTTTCTGATTTTTTAAGCTATCGTACTCGGTGTTTAGTCTTAATTTTAGCTAATTCCCCTTCTTCTACTTCATCCTTCTTCTCTTTACCACTCTCGCCTAATTTTTTAAGCTCACTATCAGAGAGTAAAGCCAATTCTTTAGCTTTACCCAGTAAATAATCTTTAGTATTTTTAGCGGGATCATCCAAAACCTCTTCCAATAAGGCATGTAAAATAAAGCCGATTTTTGGCCCCGGCTTGAGCGCTAACTCCCCCATTAAATCTGCTCCATCAAGGGCGAGCATCCCCACCGAGGTGGGGGCGCGCAAAGCCTCATCAATCATTGCCTCATACTTACGGAGGCGATACGGATCCTCTTTAGGGCGGCCCATCCCAATCCGGTCG
>CAYTWP010000080.1:0-2465 GCA_964442155.1 uncultured Candidatus Saccharibacteria bacterium | reverse complement strand
GCGAACCGCAGACACTACAAGTCATTAGGGCTTGCAGCAAATACACGCGTCCATGCCGCGTTTGACTGTAAGCGCGAGGGCCACCATGCCGTGCAGGTGATCGCTTGGAGTGTTGGGCACGGATGGTCTGTGCCAACTTAAACTGTTCCACCGGAACTATTGGGGGATAATTGGCTTTGATGATGTGATAAGTTTCATTTTCTGATAATCCTTCGATACCTTTGTTCTTCCGATTAATTTCAATCTCAGAAATGTAGCGGCGGTTGGAAAGGAGGTCGACAATGGTGCTAACCTGCCAATCTTTACCACGGCGTGTTTTTACATTATGGGCAGTAAGCCATTCACGGACTTTATAGTCGGATTCTGTGTCTAAATAGACTTGAAATATCTGTTTGATAATAGGAGTAATCTCCGGATCAGGTGAAAGTACTTTTGTATCTGGGTCAGAGAGAAAGCCAAAAGGTACCATACCTCCATGATGAAGTCCTTTTTCAAGTCGCATCCGCATTTTTGTGCGCACTTTTTCTGCGGTTTGTTCGCGATCATACGTTTTCGCAGCGACAAGCATTGATTCCATGAATCTTCCCGCCGCCGTGTGTGTGTCTGTAGCGTCGTGTAGAGTAATAAATTCCACACTATTGGAGCGGAATTCGTGATCAAGGATGTAGAAATCTCGGCTACGTGTTAGACGATCATACCAAGTGCAGATGATGCCATCGATTTCACCGCTTTGTACAATCATGCGTAATTGGGAAAGGCCAGGTCTTTTCATCGTCCCGGCGCTATATCCTTCGTCTGTAATTTTAAAAGCGTTTTGCCAGCCTTGACGACGACATTCATTTTCCAACTCTTCCAATTGTGAATGGCAACTTGGATAATTACCTTTGGTTTGCTCTTCCGTTGAAACTCGCGCATATAAGGCCATGCGCTTCATTCCACTTTTCCTCGTGGAGCTGCTTCGTCGGGCTGATTTTGTTTTTGTGTTGATAGTCATGACAGCTCGTTTTGAAAATAGCTTTAAATATTTTTCTTCATCGCTTCGAGGGTAATCTCTGCTAGTATTTCAGAAATTGCATCCAACCGTTGTTCAAGTGTAAAAAAGTCTTCAGGTTTATTGATATTGCCGTAGCCTTCAGCTAATTGAGGAGTTGGCTTCCGTAAGTTTTGATCCGACATACATCTAAATTTCTGATTTAGTCGCAGCTAAGCTGCGACCTTTGGTTGGTCTTTTTCGTTCTGCAGAAAATCGAATTTTACCGACATTGCAGTATGTCGACAGCCTCTGTTTAATAACGCGTAACCTTCAGGGTCAATAACATCCACATTTTGTGTTTTACGATCGATTTGCGCTGAGATTCTGTTGAAGCCATCGGATAATGTTACAGATACGGGCACCCAAGAATCCCAGCCAGTAAATATCTCTACTTTAGTATTATGTGATAGAGCGATCTGGTGATGGAGGTTAATCTGAAGTGAATCAATCACTTCAATGATCAGAGCTTTTTCATTTGAAAGCTCGAGTTGGTATTGAGCACCTTCGCGAGTTAAATCAAATTGAAATTTCTGTGAGATTTTTTCAATGATGCTCTGTAAACTATGTGCGTATTCCATAAAACTGTTATTACTGTTTATCTGTACCGCATTATAGTATAATATTACAGTTTGTCAAGTAGTACTATAGTTATCATTTCTAAAATCAGGTTCAAATCAAAAATTTCATAAATCGAAATGTTCAAAAGTAGCTCCAATGTTTTGATATTGTCATACTTGGCGTGATACTCTAAGATTAATAATTGCAACAGAGGGATCTTTTACGCTAACAGTAACCTTTATGCCAAATCCAAAAATTAAAGACTTCCTGACGGTTAGCCAAGCGGCAAAATTTAAAGAAGTTTCACGTACTGCAATCTACGACGCGATTAAGCGCAAACAGCTGCCTGCAAGTGAAGTAATGGGGCGACCTGCCATTCGTCGTAAAGATCTGCTGGCTTGGGAAGTGCGCCCGGGGCGTCCATCTGGTGCATTGAGTAAACAACATAAAGCCCGCATATCAGCCGCTCTTAAAAAGAGTTGGGCTGAACGGAAGAAGTCTTCTCCCCGCAAGAAAGAATAACAGCAGAATTTCATTATTCGATACGAAGAATGTTGCAAGTGTTAGCAAAGGTTTGCAGCGAATAGTTCTGCCTCAGAACGCTAAGCCACTTGCCGGAAAAGTACATTTGTAAGATCAGAGTCTGCTTTTCTTTTTCTGTATTTCGCAGCCAACGCAGGAGCCGATCATGCGCTCCTAAAGATAAAGCTACATTCAGCTTAATTTTGTGTTCTTGAGATTTCCTCCGAAAAACCTCAATAAAAGATATGACCTCCGGCGAAAAGACTATTTCTTTTGTTTGAGTTTCTTTTGTCGAGTTCGCTTTTCCGCCTGCGGTGTGTTTGCTTTCCCGGTCGGATGTCTGGAATATTGA
>CAYTWP010000079.1:0-2545 GCA_964442155.1 uncultured Candidatus Saccharibacteria bacterium | reverse complement strand
TTTTTATTGGTCGGACTAATATGGATGAGTTTGCGATGGGTGGCTCAACCGAAAATTCCGCTTTTGGCCCGGTTAAAAATCCCCATGACGAGGAGCGCGTAGTTGGTGGCTCCTCTGGTGGTTCCGTCGCCGCGGTGGCGGCGGATCTCGCTTTGGGGGCACTCGGCTCGGATACCGGTGGCTCGATCCGCCAACCGGCGGCCTTTTGTGGCGTAGTTGGTTTTAAACCAACTTATGGCTTGGTCTCGCGCTCCGGTTTAGTGGCCATGGCCTCATCACTTGATCATATTGGCCCAATTACTAAAACGGTGGCCGATGCTAAATTAATTTTTGATACGATTAAAGGAGTAGACCCATTAGATTCAACGACGCGGGCCGATGAATTATTACCCGTCTCTAAGAAGAAAAAAATTGGCATACCACGGGCGTTTATTGCTCAAGGTTTAGACCCGGAAATGGTGGCCGCTTTTGCCGAGGCCGAAAAAACTTTTAAAAACTTAGGTTATGAAATAGTGGACGTTGTTTTACCATCACTTAAATATGCGCTGGCCTGCTACTACATTATTATGCCGGCCGAGGCCTCCACTAATTTGGCTCGTTTTGATGGCGTGCGATACGGTCATCATGCGGAAGGTAAAAATCTATTAGCAGAATATGAGCACTCGCGAGCAGAGGGCTTTGGTCCCGAGGTGCGGCGGCGGATTATGCTCGGTACTTATGTGCTCTCGGCCGGCTATTATGACGCTTATTATGGTAAAGCCGGCGGGGTGCGCGAATTAATTAAAGCCGATTATGCCAAAGTGTTTAACGAGGTCGATGCCATTTTAACGCCCACCGCGCCCGGGCCAGCCTTTAAAATCGGTGAGAAGGCGAGTGATCCACTGACGATGTATTTGGAAGATATTTTTACCGTGCCGATTAACTTGGCCGGGATACCAGCGATCTCGGTGCCGGCGGGCAAAACTAAAACCGGTTTGCCGCTCGGTATTCAACTTGCCGGGGCGCATATGAGTGATAATACTTTGTTTGAGATTGCCGGTGAATTTGAAGCTAAGACCAAAATCTAATGCAACCAACGATTTACCCTAATTTTGAATATTTTTTTAACTTAATTTACCAACTTTTATTTAACGGTGGCTGGCGCAGTTTAGGGGCACCGGTCATTGCTTGGTTGCCAATAATTAAAGTGGTAGGAGTGGTCATTGGACTAATTTGGCTCGCGCTAATTATTTATATTATTTTTAGATTGGCCGCCTTAAATAGAAAAAAGATAATCGAGAATTTAACCGAGCGTGTGGTACCCTCCAAAGATTATACTGAGCAATTTGAGCGGGTAATGAAGTTTATTGATTCGGACAATCCGTCAGATTGGAAGTTGGCCATTATTGAGGCCGATACCATTTTAGATAGTTTAGTGGCGCGGATGAATTACCCGGGGGATAATTTGGGGGAGAGACTAAGAGCGATTGAGCCGAGTGACTTCCTCACCTTAAACCAAGCGTGGGAGGCGCATAAAATGCGTAATAAAATTGCCCATGAGCCCAATTTTGGGCTAAACAAGCGCGAAGCCCGCGCCACCATTGAGCTCTACAAACAAGTGTTCCAAGAGTTTGACTACATCTAGTTTGTCAGTATAATAGTGGTGCGATGAAAAATACTAAAAAGACGATTAAGATCAAACCATTGGGCGATAAGGTGCTGGTGGAGCCGCTTAAGGAGGAGACTAAAACTAAAAGCGGTTTGTATATCCCGGACACGGCCAGTAAGGAGCGGCCGGAGCAAGGAGTAGTGATTGCCGTCGGTGATGGTAAATTTGAGGACGGTAAATTAGTGCCTCTTAAAGTTAAAAAAGGCCAAACGGTTTTATTTTCTAAATACGGCCCGGACGAGGTTAAGGTCGGCGACAAAGATTATTTAATTATCAGCGAGTCGAACATTTTAGCAATCATTGAGTAATTAATATGGCTAAACAAATTATTTTTGATGAGGCGGCGCGGGCCGGCTTAAAGCGCGGTATCGACGCTGTGGCCGCCGCGGTGCGGGTCACCATTGGTCCTAAGGGTCGCAATGTGGTACTCGACAAAAGTTTTGGTGCGCCGATGATCACTAACGACGGTGTCTCGATTGCTAAAGAGATTACCCTCACTAATCGGCTAGAGAATATGGGCGCCGAGATTATTAAAGAGGTGGCTGCTAAAACCGATGACGTCGCTGGCGATGGTACCACTACCGCAGTGGTGCTCGCTCAAGCGTTGATTGAGGAGGGCTTTAAAAAAACCACTTTGGGGGTAAATGCCATGGGGGTAAAATTGGGTATTGAGGCCGCGGCGGCCGAGGTGGTTAAAGCGCTTCAAGCCATGGCCAAGCCCATTAAAAGTAAACAAGAAATTATCCAAGTGGCCACCATCTCGGCCGAGTCGGCGGAGTTTGGCGAGATTATTGCCGCGGCGATTGATAAGGTGGGTAAGGATGGGGTGGTGACGGTGGAGGAGTCACAAACTTTTGCCGTCGAATCCGAGTTTGTGGAGGGGATGCAATTTGATAA
>CAYTWP010000078.1:0-2595 GCA_964442155.1 uncultured Candidatus Saccharibacteria bacterium | reverse complement strand
CTTGGTGTAAAGTAAACTGCTCACCTAATTTTGGTTGGGTGGTAGTTGGAGGGGTAGAAGTAGAATTTGAAATTGGGGTAGGGGTGGAAACTTTTTTATTAGAAACTAAATACCAGCCTAAACCAATAACAATAATAATTACGATGATCACCGGGATAACTACTGATCCTTTGTTTTTCATATTTGGTGCGCATGGTAGGACTCGAACCTACGACCTCGTCATTATCAGTGACGCGCTCTAACCAACTGAGCTACACGCGCATGTCCTGGGAATATACCAGAAAAATGGCTCTAAAACAATAGTATGCTAAAATGGCCTCGATATGGATTACCGGGCATATTTTAAGGGTAAAAAAGTCACCGTCATGGGCCTCGGGCTCTTGGGACGGGGTATTGGCGTGATCAAGTTTTTGGCTGATTGCGGAGCTGATATTTTAGTGACTGACTTAAAAACTAGTGAGAAATTGGCGCCAGCTTTAAAGCAATTAAGTAAATATAAAAATATCACCTATGTTTTAGGCGAGCATCGGTTACGAGACTTTAAAAACAAAGACCTGATTATTAGAGCCCCTAATGCGCCGCTTAACTCACCCTATTTAGCCGAGGCTAAAAAGAATAAAATTGAGATAGAGCAGGACGCTTCGCTCTTTTGTAAATTAGCGCCATCAGGAGTAAAAATCGTGGGCATTACCGGCACCCGGGGTAAAAGTACGGTGACTCATTTACTCTATGAGATTTTAAAAGATGGTAAGCAGAAAGTTTATTTAGGTGGCAATATTCGAGGGTTGGCCACTCTGCCTTTACTTAAAAAAGTTAAAGCTGGCGATATCGTCGTACTCGAGCTTGATTCATGGCAATTACAAAGTTTTGGTGATAATAAAATCTCGCCCCAGTTGGCCCTTTTTACCACTTTTATGGTGGATCACTTAAATTATTATGCCGGTGATATGAAGCGCTATTTGGCTGATAAGGTCAATTTATTTAGCTCTCAAACTAAAGATGATATTTTAATTTTAGGCTCGCAAATAAAAGAGAAGGTAAAGGCTAATGGTAAGGTAATTAAACCTAAAGCTAAATTGACAGTGGGGTGGAGACTAAAAATGCCAGGGGTGCATAATGAGTATAATGCCATGTTGGCGGTAGCGGCCGCTCGCGAGCTGGGTGTTAAAGATCAAGTAATTAAAAAAGTTTTAGCTAATTTTACCGGTTTACCGGGACGCTTAGAGCTGATTAAAAAAGGCTATTACAATGACACTACTGCCACCACGCCTGATGCGGTGATGGCCGCTGTCCATGCCCTTAAGCAATATCAGGGTAAAATTATTTTAATCGGCGGGGGGACGGACAAAGAGCTTGATTACACTCGCTATGCCCAAATCGTGCCTAAATATTTAAAGGGATTAATTTTATTTAAAGGCACCGCGACCGACAAAATTTTAGCCGCTTTACCTAAAAAGTTAAAATTCCTGGTGATTGTAGTTGATAATATGAAAGAGGCCTTTCGACAGGCTCAAGATCTAGCAACTCGAGGGGATGTTGTTCTTCTTTCTCCTGGCGCCGCCTCATTTGGTATCTTTAAAAACGAGTTCGACCGCGGCGATCAGTTTAATAAATTAGTCAAAAAGTTTAAATGAGCCCGGTTAAATCATTGAAGAGGAAAGTTTTAAAGACTTTTTATCCAATTATAAAAATGTGGTGGTTTGTTTGGCGACCAGTCCATCAAGCGGCCCGAGTAATTATTATTAATCAGGATCAAGTATTAATGATTCGCCACACCTACGGTTTTGATACTTGGACTTTCCCGGGCGGTAAGGCCGAGAGCCAGGAGTCACCTGAAGCGGTGGCTAAAAGGGAAGTGAGCGAGGAGGTGGGGATTGTGCTGGATAAAGTGGAATTGATAGGCTCATACCAATTTGATAGTGATTACAAAACTGGCACAATGTATGTATTAAAATCGATGGTTAATAATTCATCTTTTAATATTGACCCGGTGGAAATAGCCGAAGCGAAGTGGTTCCCTCTAAACAATTTACCGATTGAAATGGGCCCAAATGCTAAAAAGATTTTTTCATTATACAAAAAATAATACGTATGGACTCGAATTTTAAGGATATTAAAAAAGTACACTTTATTGGCATTGGGGGGATTGGCGTCTCGGCCATTGCCCGGATGATGCTCGGTGAGGGTAAGGTAGTAAGTGGCTCGGACCGGGGCTTGTCTTTAGTGACCGAGGAGTTGGCTCGCGCTGGGGCCACTATTTTTGAGGGTCATGCCGCCAGTCACATTACTAAAGATATTGATTTGGTGGTTTACACTATCGCTATCCCAGCTGACAATCCGGAGCTCGTTTTGGCTAAAAAATATGGCATCCCGTGTGCCACGTACGCTGAGATGTTAGGCATCATCTCGCGCAATAAGTACACCGTGGCGATTGCTGGTACTCATGGTAAGACGACCACCACGGCGATGCTCGCCAAGGTTTGCTTGGATGCTAAAAAAGATCCCACGGTGATTGTCGGTAGCTTAATTAAAAATCACAATAGTGTCGGCTCTAATTTTATTGCCGGCCATAGTGATTTGTTCATTGTGGAGTCC
>CAYTWP010000077.1:0-2681 GCA_964442155.1 uncultured Candidatus Saccharibacteria bacterium | reverse complement strand
AGAGAAGATTGTCGAGCATGACGAGGCGGCGATGAATGCTTATTTGGAGGGTAAAGAGCCGAGTATTGATGAGCTTAAAGCCATTTTACGTAAAGCGGTATTAGCGAATGAGTTAGTACCCGTCTTTTGTGGTACGGCGCTCCGCAACAAGGGGGTGCAATTAGTGTTGGACGGCGTGGTGGATTATTTACCAGCGCCAACGGACGTGCTCCCAATCAAAGGTCATGATCCGGTGACGGATGAGGAGATTGATCGGCCGTCGTCAGATGAGGCGCCTTTTGCGGCGCTCGCTTTTAAATTACAAACGGATCCATTTATTGGTCAGCTTACTTACATCCGGGTGTACTCTGGTACTTTGGAGTCCGGCTCTTACGTGTACAATGCCACTAAGGGCGACAAAGAGCGCGTTGGTCGGGTAGTGCGGATGCATGCTAATCACCGAGAGGAAGTTAAAAAAGTTTATGCCGGTGAGATTGCCGCGATTGTGGGCTTAAAAAGTACGCGCACCTCGGATACTTTGTGTGATGAGGCCCACCCCATTATTTTAGAAAAAATCGACTTCCCTGAGCCAGTCGTTTCCTTACGCATTGAGCCTAAAACTAAAGCCGATCAGGAGAAGATGGGTATGGCGCTTAAAAAACTGTCTGATGAAGATCCAACTTTCCGCGTTAAGTCCGATCAAGAAACGATGGAGACGATTATTGCCGGTATGGGTGAGCTCCACTTAGATATTATTGTTGACCGGATGAAGCGCGAGTTTGGCGTGGAGGCTAATGTGGGCAAGCCCCAAGTGGCTTACAAAGAGACCATTACCGCCATGGCCGAGGCCGAAGGGAAGTATATTAAACAATCCGGTGGTAAGGGTCAATATGGTCATGTCCGCATCCGCATCAAGCCGCTCGAGCCGGTAGTAGAGGGCGCTAAAATTGCTAAAAACGTGAGCCGCGAGGATCACTTTGAATTTATTAACTCGGTTAAAGGTGGTGCCATCCCACAAGAGTTTATTGCCCCGGTAGAAAAGGGTATTAGAGAGACTTTGGATCGCGGTGTGGTGGCCGGGTTTGAAATGGTGGATGTCTCGTGTGAGTTGTACGATGGCTCGTACCACGATGTGGACTCGTCGGAGCTCGCCTTTAAAATGGCCGGGTCAATGGCCTTCCAAGATGCCGCCAAGCGGGCTAAGCCGGTTTTACTTGAGCCGATTATGAAGGTGGAGGTGGTGGTGCCAGAAAAATTTATGGGTGATATTACCGGTCAATTGAGCTCTAAGCGGGCTCAAATTGAGGCGATGGAGGACCGCTTTAACCTTAAAGTAGTGCGCGCTAAGGTGCCATTATCTGAAATGTTTGGTTACGTCACCACGCTCCGCTCGATGACCGAGGGTCGTGGGACTTACACGATGGAATTTTCCGAATACGCCATCATCCCGGCCAACGTCGCCCAAACCATTATCGAAGCTAGGAAGTAAAATGCCTCAACGGAGCCATTTTTCGGTTATTTGAAGGGGTGAAATAGGTAAAATACTTGACATTACTAGCTGTACTTGCTATACTGGTGGTTAGAGGTGCTGGAGGCTGTCCCTGTGTAGGAAGCCAAAAACCCAGTGTCGAGGACATCGAAAGGGAGACACCCGCCATGATCAGAGGTTCCCCGCAGCATCATCAGTTCACCCTGGCCCTTGTGATGGGCAAAATGAAGAGATTGATGACAACAGCCTAACGCCATCGCGGGCGACGGCTCACAACGGAGAACGGCCTGTGCATCCTCCCTAATATAGTATAGTAACCGTAGTTCCCAATTTGCCCCCAGGCTACCATAGCTGGGGGCTTTATATTTATTTGACAATTTTTGGCGAGAGGCAGATGATAAGGTTGGACTTCAACCTGGAGGAGGATCTAAAATGTTTTGGATTTATTTGATCGGTATCCCCATTAGCTTTTTGTGTTCGGTATGGGTTTTTCGATGCCTCGAAGAGGAGGGAGATAATCCAATACCTTTTCTTGAGGCTTTACGTGGCTACTGGCCAATCTCGATCCTTTTTGCATTCATCTGGCCATTGTTGGTTCTTGGGGTAGTTGTTCTTGTTTGTTGGACTTGCGTAGGCTCATTTCGTGCTAAAGCGCCCTCTCATTAAAATCATCGGGCAAACAAATTACCACCCAGCGTCTATGGCGCCGGGTGGTATTATTTTTTATGTTATAATAATACCAATGTCTAATCAGCGAGGAATCGGGGGGTTGCTAGTCTTGTTTGTGATCTTGGTGGCCGGCTCGGTAGCCTGGTGGCTCCTGCTCTAAAGGTCCGCGCCCCGTAAAGTGAGGACACCACGGGGTAAACTTGACTTAGTCTCATTGTTTGCGATATGATAGGTCCACGCTTAATCTGCGTGCTTTTTGTTTATAAAATTAATAGTTAATAAAATATATAAATATGGCTGAAGCATTTGATCGTTCCAAGCCACACGTCAACGTCGGGACCATTGGTCACGTTGACCACGGCAAAACAACCTTGACGGCGTCTATTTTGCATGTCTTGGATCTTAATAAGGACAAGGGCTATGGGGCTCGTGTTGAGGGCATTGATGGTATCGATAACGCCCCAGAGGAGAAAGCACGTGGTATTACTATCGCTCTTCACCACTCCGAGTATTGGACGCCTAAGCGCCACTACGCTCACATCGA
>CAYTWP010000076.1:0-2682 GCA_964442155.1 uncultured Candidatus Saccharibacteria bacterium | reverse complement strand
TAACACCGGACGAGTTAGCATTTGCGCCCCAGCGGCCGCTAACGAGACCGCCTTGATCGACGCTAAAGAAATTTGCATCAAACGTTAATTACCGAGCGGTTTAGACCGACTCCCTTACAAAAAAATAGTTTGGAGCGTTTGGGTTTAAAGACTTTGGGTGATTTGTTGCGCCACTTTCCCTCCCGTTACGCCAGTGGCGCTTTATTGGTCACTATTGATCAGGCCATGGCCGGGGAAGAAGTTTTGATTTATGGCAAAGTGTTCAAATAGTAGTAAGAAATACTAACTAACGGACAAAAAGCTGAGACAAAAAAAGCCTGGCGCCAAAAAATCCCAATGGCTGAAGCAACGATTGAGGATGACACCGGTAAATTAAAAATAATTTGGTTCCACCAAGCCTACTTAGCTAAAAAAGTGCCGGCTGGGACCACCGCTTACTTTAGAGGGAAGATTACCGAGCGCAAGGGCGAGCTTTATTTAGCCAATCCCGAGATTATTGTGGGTACCCCCGACTGGCAACCGGCTAAATCATTATTTAGTGGTAAAAATCAGACTGAGACCCCGGTGCCGGTCTACCCCGAGACCCGCGGCCTCTCCTCCGGCTGGTTCCAACATCATATTAAAACTTTACTCGCCGAAGGTTTGTATGAACAATTAATTGATCCTATCCCAAAAGAAATTTTGGCAAAATATCATTTACCGACTTTAGTCACCGCTTTAGTCTGGATCCACGAACCGCAAAATAGTCGCGATGCGGAAGCGGCGCGTAAACGCTTTGCTTTTGAGGAGGTGCTGGTCATCCAATTGGCCCGTCTCCGCGACCGGGCTAATTATCGCTCGCAACAAAGTTATCAAATCAAAGCTGATGATAAAAAAATTGAAGAATTTGTAAACGACTTCCCCTTTACTCCAACTAGCGCTCAAAAAAGAGCCATTAAAGACATTACGAGCGACTTGGGCCAGGCCGCGCCAATGACCCGTTTACTGGAGGGCGATGTTGGCTCGGGCAAAACGGCGGTCGCGGCCGCAACCGCTTACGCTGTAGTCAAAGCCGGCTTTGAAGTGGGCTACATGGCGCCAACCGAGATTTTAGCCAAGCAACATTTTGACTCGTTTATTAGCTTTTTTAAAAAACATAATCTTAATGTTGGGTTGCTGACCGGTAGCGGCTGTTACAAATTCCCTTCTAAAATTAATCCCGGCTCGTATACTGACATCTCACGCACCCAATTACTTAAATGGGTGGCAAATGGTGAGATCCCAATTTTAGTGGGTACTCAAGCCCTCATCCAAAAAAGCGTAAAGTGGAAAAATTTAGCTTACGTGATTATCGACGAACAGCACCGTTTCGGTGTGATGCAACGCTCTAAACTAGTCAAACAAAACCAAATTAAAGCGCCCCATCTATTATCGATGACGGCGACACCAATCCCCCGGACTCTGGCCCTGACCATCCATGGTGACTTAGACTTATCACTCTTAGACGAGCAGCCAGCCAATCGGGGCGCCATTGTCACTAAAATTATCCCACCCACCGAGCGCAACCAGGCATATGAATTAGTGCGTCAAGAATTAAAAGCTGGTCGCCAAGCTTATGTCATTTGCCCGCGGATTAATGAGCCGGATCCGGACAAAGTTAAAGCTCTCCAAACTAGGTCGGCTAAAGCCGAGGCTAAAAAATTGGCCGAAACGATTTTCCTCCAATATACCGTTGGCCTGGTCCACTCTAAATTAAAGCCGGATGATAAAGAAGAAGTGATGGCTCAATTTACCGCTGGCGAAATAGACATTTTAGTTGCTACTTCAGTAGTAGAGGTGGGCGTAAATGTGCCTAATGCGACGATTATTATTATTGAGGGTGCCGAACGCTTTGGCTTGGCGCAATTACACCAACTCCGAGGTCGCGTGGCCCGCTCTAAACACCAAGCCACCTGCTTGCTCTTTACCGAGACTACCTCGACCGTCTCGCTTAAACGCCTTAAAGCCCTCATTACTGCCAAAAACGGTTTTGAATTAGCCGAGCTTGATTTAGCTCTCCGTGGTGCCGGCCTGTTAAGTGGCGAAAAACAGTGGGGCCTCTCCGACTTAGGAATGGAAGCGATTAAAAACTTAAAAATGGTCGAGGCCGCTCGCAGTACCGCTCAAGAAATCATTAAGAATGATCCGGGGCTCACAAAGCACCCGCTCCTCTCAGAGCGGGTGCAAGTGGTAACTCAAGAAATCCACTTTGAGTAACTAAATCGTCTCGACAACTTCTAGCCCAAACAATCCTCTAATCCAATTCCGCACGCTCTCAAACACCGAAGCGGTTTGGGAAGTCTTTTCGGCTTCCGCTTGCGGTTGCTGGATAATGTTAATTAATAATTGCTCATCACTTGCGTTAATCTGACCATCACGATTAACATCAGCGTTAGGGAAACGCTTAGAGTTATCTACCGAACAATTACTAAGAACACAATTATGAACATAATCCTTATCTGTAGAATTGACCATTTTATCTCCATTAACATCACTCGAAACATCAACTAATACTGTTTTAGTTGTTGAGACTAATCCCGCCTGATTAGGATCACTGTAGCATACCAGTTCCAAGGTTTTAGGCGCTGATGGTGAAACTCCCACCGAACTATTTGCATCTATTGGTGCATTAGCAAACCGAGCGCCGTTTAACTTACAACTGGA
>CAYTWP010000075.1:0-2724 GCA_964442155.1 uncultured Candidatus Saccharibacteria bacterium | reverse complement strand
GGGCAGCGGTTTTAGTCATTGAGCGTACAGCGCTCTTGATGTCATCCTTGGTTAACCCAGCATTATCCATTTGTTCCATTATTTCTAGATGATCGATTGTAAAGAATTTAGCGATTTCTTTTGGACGACCACTTTTAACAATATTATTAAGCGACTCGTCTAACATATCCATCATTTTGTTGCGGTCATCAAGATTAAGTCGAGTAATCTTCTCTAAATCGTTTTGGGCTTTTAAGAACTCATTTCTAATACCAAAGTTGGCGGCCATTGGGCTGGCGGCAATAGTCTCGTATAAGTCTGGGTTTTGTTGTTGAACTTGTTTGATTAATTGGGTTTTTGTGCCAGTTGGGCCAGCAGTTAGTTTAGGCTCAAGGCGGCTAATTTCTGTAAAGTTAAGAGCTCGGGCGGCGACAGGGTTAATAAAGTTCTTTGGGTCAAACTCCTCAAAGTCTTTAGCAGTAAATTCTTTAAGAATATTAGCCACAGAATCAACTGCCTCTTTAAGTTTATCTTTTTCAGTTGTAGATAATATCCCAGTTGGTCTAATTGTAGGGTCAACTTTAACTTGGCCAGTGGTAGGGTCAAAGTAATTTTCAACCTCTTTAACTTCTTTACTATTAACAATAGCCTCAAGGTCTTTATTTGCCTTGTCGATTTTATCCTTTTTCTCCTTCTCCTTTTTCTCCTTCTCTTCTTTTTCTAACTCCTTTTGTTTTTTAGCGTCCTCGGCCCGTTCTTTACCAGCTTTACCTAAGAAACCAACATTGTCTAAGCCAGCATGGGAAGCAACAGTGTCACTAGCATAACGCAATGGGTGTAGTATATTTTCTTTAACTGGTTTGGCGGTGGAAATAACTTTTTTACCCAAGTCTGTTTTAGCTAACCATTGCCCAACTGGCTTTACGTTTTTATAGGTTGTTTCCATTGCACGGCCACCTACTCCACCAAGGAGTTTTTTATCTGCAGCTGAGGCAGCCATCATGGCACCTTTTCCGCCTAATGTAATTGGTTTTTTAGCCACCCAACTGGCTGCTCCAGCACTAGCTGCGGTTACCCCTCCGGCTAAAGCCATGGCGCCTTTAGCGCCCATGCCACCGGTGTCCTTGGCAATTTTAAGAGAAGCAATCATAAAGCCGATCAAAACAAAATAAGAAATAAAAAGACGGAAGAATTGAAAACTTATTTCTCCAACTCCACCAGAGACAATAGTTGTGGATATTGGGGTTGAGGTGCTGGCACCAAATTTATTGATTTCTATAGCTATTTGAATAGTAATATAGAACAAAATCATAAACACCGGTAACCAAATACTCTCTGATATCAGTTTTTTCCACCATTCATCGGAGTGTTTTTTTAGGAAACTAGGTAAAATCATTCCGCCAAAAGCAATTGGTGAGGTAATTATCAATATAATGAGAGTAACGATTCGAACTAGCATCATAAAAGATACCGTCAGCAAAACAAATGCTGCTACCAAAATGACAACTATTTGTATAAATGATTCCAAAATAATTCTTTGTAAGCCCTCTCTACTTTTAGCTGCCTCATCTAATTGAGTGTCTATAACAACATCGCCACTATCTTCGTTGACTAGCAAACCGAGACCTAAAGGCATGGTTCCCAATAAAGCTTTAGTTAAATCGGGAGCATTAGTTAGACTTGGGGTATTCCTCTCTCCGTTATCCATGCCCCGATAAAAAGTAACTGAGACTACATTAGCAGCATCAATAATTATTTTTGGGAAAACGGCACTAAAGTTTATAAGTAAAGCAGCGATAATAATACCAGGGATCATTTTTTTTGCATCAACATGGGTGCTACGTAAAATGGTGCCAATAGCGATATAAAGTAATATAAAAATAAAAGAAATATTAAATAAATCTCGGATGGTGGTCCAACCTTTGTTGATGGCATCTCCTAATGGAAAATAAAGGGCCGGAGTTTCATTGGCGGCTAGTCTTAAGGCCTCGGCGTCGCCAGAGGAGATAAAGTATTTATGGAAGTCGATTACCGATAGATAGAGAATGGCATTAAAAAATTCATTTGCTAAATATAAAATCCAGGCAAATAAGGAGAGTATTAATCTTAATACCCAAGCAAAACCATACATTACACAATCACCAACAGAAAAGTTAGTTAAACTGGAGCAACCTTGAGCAGGGGTAGTGAAATATTGGTATGCTGAATAGACTTGTCCAGCTGGAGTAAGACTAAAAAGAGTCCTTACGACACTGCCCACGGTAATACCGTCAGCAACATCATCTGTGGTTTGAGAAAAAGAAGTTTGTGGTGCAATAATTACCAACATTACTAAGGTCAAAACCAAGATTTTTTTAATAGTAAAAATTTTTCTCATCTTACAATTATGGTTTCAAATTCGGCTGACTGAGTGCCGTTGATGCAACGGAGGCGGTAGATGGGTGGGGCGGTGGTGATATCAATTTGGCCGGTACCAATGGAGGTTAAGGGGGTGTAGGTAAAGCGATAAAGGGCAAAGTTGGTACTAGCTCCTATTGCCGCCTTCAATTTATCTACCAGGGTACTAACAGTATCTCCCTCGGCGACAGTGACACTTACTTGGCTAGGTGTGCCACCAGCCATTAGCTTTATTGTTAGTACGTCACCTGGAGCAATGTCGCTGGCCTGTAGTGCCAAGGAGGCATTGGCTCGTAAATAATCGGTAAAGATTGTACCAACAGCCGTTAAATTAACGACACTTCCACC
>CAYTWP010000074.1:0-2854 GCA_964442155.1 uncultured Candidatus Saccharibacteria bacterium | reverse complement strand
TTTACCTCACAATGTTAGGAACTTCTACCTACTATTATACACCCATAGGGCATATTTGTCAAGCTTAGATTTAAACCCTTAACCAATCGGTAAAGTGGTCGGTGAGAGTAGGGGTGTATTCTACCTCTGGTAAAAAGCGCTTGAGATAAGCTCGGATCTCGGTGGATGGGGCTTCGCCAAGCGGGATGGAGATGTGAGGGACGATCAAGCGCTCGGAATGGATAATCAATTGCGGTCCGTCCTCGCGGTCTAAAATCCAAAATGATTTTAAGTGTTTATATAAATAAAGCTCGTGACGTACCTGGATTCCGCGACTGTCAACGCTTACTTCAATTAGCTCTGGTTCGCGCTTGCCGTAAAAAAGAAGCATTCCAGTACTCAAAGCTAAAATAATGGCTAACAAATAATTAACAAAAAAGATTGACAATATAATTCCAACTAGGCCACCCGCACCAACTAACCAAAACCAATCAGGGGTTTTGTCGTAATAGTCGTACTCGTACGCTTGCCACTCAAATGCCGCGGCCATAAGTACTTTTATATTACCACGATTTCGGCGCCAATACTGTTTAAGCGGGCGGCAATCTCCTCATAACCGCGATTAATCGAGTAAACATTGCGCAAAATGGACTCGCCGGGGGCGGCTAACATCGCGATCAAAATAATCATCGCCGGGCGCAAGGCTGGTGGGCAGACCACTTGGGCGCCCCGGAGTTTAGTGGGGCCATTAATAAACACCCGGTGGGGGTCAGCCAGCGTTACTTGCGCGCCCAATTTATTGAGCTCGGTAAAGTAGAGGGCGCGATTTTCCCACATCCAGTCGTGGATCATGGTGGTGCCGGCCGCTTGGGTGGCAATCGGAGCAAAAAACGGTAAGTTGTCGCTATTAATCCCAGGGTAGGGTAGGGCGTGGATTTTGTCGTGCGGGGCTTTAAGTTTGGAAGGGCTCACTGTCAGGTCAACTAATTTAGTCCGCCCATTGTGGGCGTAATAAATTTTTGATTGTTTGTATTTTAAACCCATTTTTTTAAGTTTAAGTAGTTCTAGTTTTAAAAAGTCGATCGGGCAACGAGTAATGGTGAGGGTAGAGTGAGTGGTGATCGCCGCCGCCAGCCACATCATCGACTCAATCGGATCCTCGCTATTGGTGTACTCTATTGTTTTATTTATTTCCTTAATCCCGTGGACAATTAAGTTGGTAGTGCCAATGCCCTCAATTTTAACGCCGAGTGCCTCGAGGAAAAAGCAGACCTCCTGCACTTGATAATTGGGTGGGGCAAAGGCGATACTGGTTTTGCCAGAGGTTAAAGCGGCAGCAAGTAGGGTATTAATGGCGCCGGTGTCACTAGCCTCATAGAGCACAATGTCAGCCGGTTTTAATTTTTTAGCCTGGACATCGTAATAATTTTCTTTAGTCACGATTTTAACACCCAGTAATTCTAAAGCGTAACGATGGGCATTGATGGTGCGCTCGCCCATTTTACAACCACCAGCATGAGGTAATTTAAAGTGCGGTAAGAGATGGACCAGGGGCCCCAAGAGCATTAACACTGAGCGGATGCGACCACCGGCCACTAAATCCATCGCACTCATTTTTAATTTGGTTGGCGGTTTGATGACGACCGTATTGTCATTGGTCCATTTAACCTCGACGCCGATACTCTGTAACACCTCAATCAAGCGATAAACCTCCTCAATCCGGGGGATGCCGTGTAAGGTGGTAGTGGCTTTGTTAAGTAACGAGGCGCAGAGGAGGCCTAAAGCGCCGTTTTTAGAGCAGTTAGTTTTGATGGTGCCGTGTAATTTGTGGCCGCCGCTGATCTTAAAATCGAGACTTTGGGGATTTGGCATAACGCGGTTATTATAGCAGATATGGCTCGCTTACTGGCAAATCACACGACGTTTAAATTAGGGGGCGAGCCTAAGTATTGGTTTGCTATTACTGAGTCTCAAGATATCCCTATGGCCTTGGCTGAGGTGAGGAGAAAGAATTTAAGTTGGCAAGTGTTGGGCGGTGGTTCTAATACGGTGTTTGCTGGCGGTGAGGCCAACCTAGCTATTTTAAAAATGGATTTAAAGGGTAGAGAGATTGTGAGTGAGGACGAAGAGATAGTTTTAATTAAAGTAAGTAGTGGTGAGGATTGGGATGAGTTGGTGGCTTGGACGACCACTCAAAATTGGAGCGGATTAGAAGCGCTCTCGGCGATACCAGGTAGTGTCGGGGCCACCCCGGTGCAAAATGTCGGTGCCTATGGTGCCGAGGTTAGTCAGGTGATTGAAGGGGTCGAAGTGTATGATGTGGAGGATAATGAGTTTAAGGTTTTAGTTAATAAAGACTGCGTATTTAATTATCGCGATAGTATTTTTAAACACGAGCCTAAAAAATATATTATTACAGCAGTAACTTATAAATTAAGTAAGCAAGCACCTCAATTACCAAATTATGATGGGCTTAAGCATTTGGTCGGTCATACTAATCTCACAGCTCAATTAATTAGAGACGAAGTGATTAAAATTAGGCAGAGTAAATTGCTTGATCCTAAAGAGATAGCTAATGTCGGCTCGTTTTTTAAAAACCCAATTGTGGATCTGATATTGGCCGAAAATTTAAAAAAACAATATCCGGATATGCCTCAATATCCAAATAATGATCAGGTGAAGCTTTCTGCCGCTTGGCTAATCGAGCAGGCTGGTTTAAAAGGGTATAAAAAAGGCGCCTTTGCCGTTGCCGACAAACACGCCTTAGTTCTTACTCATCTTGGTGGTGGCACTCCCTCCGACCTCCTTTCTATTGTTGGAGAGGTGATTAACCGAGTGAAAGAGCAATTTGGTGTCCAACTGGAGCGGGAACCGA
>CAYTWP010000073.1:0-2901 GCA_964442155.1 uncultured Candidatus Saccharibacteria bacterium | reverse complement strand
TTTAGCCACTCGACGCCCAATGGGAGTCACTCGACCACTCTTCTCAATACAGCCGAGCGCCACCAATGCCTCTTTGGCCTGATGAATACTCTTTTTGTTTGGCTGGTGAAAAAAGTCGAGCTCCTCCATGTCGATACCGGCCTCGGCCAAACGCAAAACCGTCTGATCCAGTCGCGTCCGGAGAATTTCCGCCTTTGGGAAATCCCGCCGATCCGCACTCGGACACCAATCAATATAGATACCCGGTCTGGTCCGACCCGCTCGACCTCGTCGTTGAGCTGCATCGGCCAAGGAGATGGCTTTGAGATATAAACCCTCCACTCCATCCACCAACTCAACTCGACGTTCAACCCCACTGTCCACCACCGCATCAATATCGTCAATGGTGACACTTGTTTGGGCCACATTGGTCGATATGACACACTTTGGTCGACCGTAACGACGAAAGCACCGATCCTGTTCGACAGAATCAAGCTCGCCGTGAAGCGGCAAAATCTGTGCCGAGACTTGAGTTGCTTCCAACTCAAGTATCGCTTTAGTAATTTCCGACTTCCCTGGTTGAAACCAGAGAACATTGCGACCTTGCCGAAGCAATTCGCAAACATCCGATAATGGACTCATCTGCGGAGATTTTATCTCCACCGGGAAGAGTCGACCCGGGACACTGATTACCGGGGCCTGACCAAAAAAGTCAGACAGCTTCTCGGCCTCTAAGGTGGCGCTCATCACAACTACCTTAAAACCAGCATCCAGCTTGATTTGGTGTTTGGCCCAAGCGACCAAAACCTCAATGTTGAGATTCCATTCGTGAACCTCGTCAATCACCAAAACATTATGATGGCCGGCTCCCATCAGCTCGCGGACCATCGCCAAACCGTCGGTACAAAAGAGACAACGCGTTTCCGCACTATCTTGACGCTCATGCGCCGTCCGGAAGCCGATGGTTTGACCCAGCGACTCGCCGGACTCATAAGCAACACGGGTGGCCACTGTCCGGGCCGCCAAGCGACGCGGTTGAGTCACCACAATATCGTAGCCCTCCGTTAGGAGAAACTGCGGTACTTGTGTCGACTTACCAGCGCCGGTCTCGGCGGTAATGATCACCACTGGATGCTCGCGCACCGCAGTAATGATTTGATCACGAAATGACAAGATCGGCAGTGATTCATTTACCATTACATTCTCCTCGAGCATGGGTAGCACCTTAGTGCCAAAACCCACCCTGCTCGGCCGCTTTTTCAAGGCGACTTTCGTTCGGCCAACTTTTTAGGGCTGTACCTACGACATGCGGGCAGGGCTGCCCAAGGCTTTAGTTGTCAACGTACTGACACCTCTTTCTACCCCCATTATACACCAATAGGGATATTTTGTCAATATAACGATATGGTGTAATAAATTGACTAATATTATATAAACTGATACTATTTTGCCGGATTGAACCATCACAAATCCATCACTTAAACCCTCAACCCCAAAAGAAAAGGAGAACCCCATGTGGCCATTTGGGCCCAGGAAAACGAAAGTATCAGAACTTGACTTATCACTGGTGAAAAAGAAGGTTATACATCGACATCAGTGGAGCCAGGAGCGAGCCGATAACGCTGAGGCAGAATATCGCCGCTTTCTTTATATTCTCGCCAAAGACCCAGACCGAATCGTTAGTCCTTGGAGCCAGGATCTTGATCTATTTTGGCATGAGCATATCCTGGACACTCGTAATTATCACAATGATTGCCAAAACTTGTTTGGGAAATTTATTCACCACAACCCCCACATCAAGCAATTCCCCACTGACGAGAAAAAGGCCAAGAAAACAACTCGAGAGGCCTATGACTCAGCTTTTGTCGGGCGCCAAGATCCAGGAGACACATCGTTTAATTGGATTATGGCCACCGCCAGCGACATGAACTTACTTGGTTTAAGTGCAGCTCCAGTAGCTGACCATGCTCCAACGTCTCACCATACACCAATGGCTGAAGCTCCTCTTGCTTCTGACTTTTCCTTTGATTCTGGCCACAGCTCGAGTCATAGTGCTCCAAGTTGTGGCAGTAGCGGAGGCGGAGACAGTGGTAGTAGCGGCAGTAGTTGTGGCGGAGGATCAAGCTGCGGAGGTGGTGGCTGTGGCGGCGGTGGAGGCGACTAAAACAAAGATAAGATAAGAAAATTTTGAGACTTTAAACCGCATGGTTCGCCCAGCGGTTTTAATTTTGGGCTTTATTTTTTATTTGCTCAATAAACTCCGATTTTAATAACTCGGTCCAAGGCAAAAAGAGGGGTGCTGGTAAACTAGCAAAATCAAACCAGCCAATGTCACTGCATTTAGTCGGCTCTAAAATAGTGGCCTCGCCACTCTCATAATCAGAGAGCATCCAAACAGTGATGTAATGTTTATCCTCCTCTTTAAAATGATCATTGGTCACTGCCCCAAATCTTAAATTTTTTATTTTAATCCCCGCCTCTTCCAGCACCTCGCGGTTGGCCGTCTCGGCAAACGATTCGCCATATTCCAAATGTCCACCCGGCACCGACCAAGCTCCCGCGCCATGCGCCCCCGTCCGCTTTAACATCAAAAACTTCCCTGCTTTAAAAATAAATACCCCAACCCCAACTCTGGTCTGTTTTTCCATTATTTTTTACAATTCCCTTTCTTGCCCTAATTCTAAATAGACAAATTCGATACCGGCCGGTGGTAAAAAGCGCTCGGGGAGACGTTTGGTCACGCCACTTGGTTTAATCAAGCCACCATCGTGGACAGGGAAAGCGACGCGCGGTTTGAGCTCCAAAGCGTACTCCATCGCTTGAGCAATGGTGCACCAGGGCCCAGCCACCGGTAAGGCTAAAATATCCACCGGCACTTGGGGATTGTAAAAAGCATCACCCGGGTAAAAAAGTTTATCGGCC
>CAYTWP010000072.1:0-2971 GCA_964442155.1 uncultured Candidatus Saccharibacteria bacterium | reverse complement strand
TAAGCCCCGTAAAATAGTGACCGCACCATCCACCCTTTGCCCCTCCACCATCACCGGTTGGAAGCAGCGGCTTAGCGCCTGATCGCGCTCAATATACTTTTGATACTCCTTAATGGTAGTGGCGCCAATCGCCCGCAAAGTACCACGAGCTAACGCCGGCTTTAACATATTAGAGGCATCAATGGCACCCTCGGCCGCACCCGCTCCGACAATGGTGTGGAGCTCATCAATAAATAAAATCACTTTGCCCTCCGACTTCTCAATCTCCTTCATAATATTTTTTAAGCGCTCCTCAAACTCACCCCGATACTTAGTCCCGGCCAACAACATCCCCAAATCAAGCGAGACTAACTCCTTATCGCGGAGTGACTCCGGCACATCACCTTTAGCAATGCGGATCGCTAATCCCTCAACAATCGCCGTTTTACCGGTACCGGCCTCACCAATTAAAACCGGATTATTTTTAGTCCGACGCGACAAAATCTCCATCACCCGCCGGATCTCATTCTCTCGACCAATCACTGGATCAAGTTTATCGTTACGCGCCAAAGTGGTTAAACTGCGCGTATATTTTTCTAACGCTTTAAATTTAGGTGAGTCATCAACTACTCCTTGGCCGGAGCGCAACTCCTCCAAGACGCGTAAGACATTAGCTTGATCAACCCGGAAGCGAGTTAAAATCTCTTTCGCCCCACTTGGCGTATCAAGTAGAGCTAATAGTAAATGCTCAGTAGAGACAAATTCGTCTGAAAGATTACCCGCCACTTTAGCCGAACTATCAAAAATTTTAACCAACTCTGGGGTTAAGTAAATTTGGTATGACGGCGCCACTACTTGACCACTGTCACCACCATCAATGTGCTCGAGCAAATGATCAGTCAACATCGTGGTATCAATCTCCAAGCGATCCAAAATGGAAATAACCATACTCTCTTCTTGTAAAAGCAAAGCGGCTAAAAGGTGCAAGGGATTAACCTGATTTTGACCACGCTCCAGCGCCAGCTCATGAGCTTTGCGGATGGCCTCACGGGCCTTCGTGGTGAAGTTTTGAAAGGGTAACATAGTTTGACTATTTTACAATTTTTATTTTACCGAGTCAATGAGAAGCTGGAGATACTTACCGGGGATAGCAGTACCGGAGCCGGAGACCATACCTACAATCTCGCCTTTGAGATTTAGGATTGGTCCACCCACCGTTTGGGTAGTGGCCGCCGTAGTAAGGAGCGAGGTTAAACTAGTAGTCTCTACCCCACTAGTGACACCGGTAATATTACCAATAGCCACTAGTGGATCAATATTGGCCGCTCCTAAAGCGACAACTGTTTGACCAATAGCCGTATCCGCACTCGAAACCGTGGGCCAATTAGTGACATCACCTTTAACCGTAATTGGTTTATTTAAGCGTAAAACGACTAAGCCGGTTTTACTATCAATACTCTCTAAAGTCGCCACCGTTGAAGAGCCCAGGGAGGAGCTGACGCGATAAGTAAAACTGCGATCAGGCGCCACCGCTGTGGTAGTGATCACTAAATTATTTTTATTAAGAAAGAGAAAGCCTGTACCTTGTTTGGCTACCCGATTACTGGAGTTAGAATCGGCCTCAATGTGGACTACCCCACCAGCAGCTTGATTAATCGCTTTAATTAACAAATCCTCACCGGTAATTACCAGTGGCACCTCTTTAACGGCCCCCGTGGCCGCTGGCGCTGGGCCCACCCGCTCCACCGTCCGCTCAATCACTTGATTAATAGTTTGAGTGACACCCTGTGGACTTTGATCCATTAGTGACACTGTCACAATGCCAGTAGCAATTGAGGTAATAAAACTGACCAAGAGTGTCAGCAAAACAATTTGATTTTTATTAAGTTCCTCCATATTTAGTCACTATACTAAGTATTTATGATTTGTCTATTAATTCACTCACTCTAGTCCAATTAATAATGGTAAACCAAGCGGTAAGGTAGTCAGCCCGGCGATTTTGATATTTTAAATAATAAGCGTGCTCCCAAACATCAAGCCCAAGGAGTGGTTTAGCACCAGTCGAGAGTGGCGAGTCCTGATTAGATGTTTTAGTGATGGCGATCTGACCATCCGGGCCTTTAACCAGCCACACCCAACCGGAGCCAAATATACTTAAAGCCTGCTCGCTAAACTGCTTTTTAAACTCGTCTAAACTTCCAAAGTTTTCATCAATTAATTTAGTCGCACTAGTCCCCTCATAATTAGCACTGCCAACTGGCGCCATTAAAGTCCAAAATAAAGAGTGATTGGCGTGACCACCGCCGTGATTCCGCACCGCCATACGTATCGCTTCGGGGATAGCCTCCAAATTACTAATTAACTCCTCAACTGTTTTAGCGGCCAAATCCGGATGTGATTCTAAAGCGACATTTAATTTATCAATATAAGTTTGATGATGCTTGGTGTGATGCAACTTCATCGTCTCAGCATCAATCACCGGCTCGAGGGCATCGTACTCGTAAGGCAAGTTAGGTAAAGTGTACATATTATAGTTTAGGTTGGTGACGTAATTTAGTGACGATTGTTACAAACTCCCGAGCGACGCGCTTAATATCTGATAGTGTTGTCTTAGTATCTAAAGTAAAACGAGTGGTACTCTCGGCCAACTCTTTAGTCTGACCTAGAGCCAGTATAACATAGGCCTCCGAGTGCCCCCGGACACTACAAGCACTACCAGTGGAGATGGCAATCCCTCTTTGATCAAACTCAATCACCAATTGCTCGCCCGACACTCCAGCCACCGTAACATTAATATGATGGGGCAATCGCTTAACCGGATCACCATTTAAAGTAACCCCCCGAGTCGCGATTAATAGGTTAATTAATTTATCGCGCAATAAAGTTAATTTTTTAGTCTCACTTAAACGCTTACTACTCGCTTTTACTAACGCCTCGGCGCCGGCCATAATCGCCGGGACATTCTCGGTGCCGGAGCGTGGGCGTCGCTCCG
>CAYTWP010000071.1:0-3071 GCA_964442155.1 uncultured Candidatus Saccharibacteria bacterium | reverse complement strand
TTTGTCCAAGCGTGGTTTTGGAACACGCGACCTGTGAGCTCGCTTTAAATAATTGGCAGAAGGAATTAGAAAAAACTTGCCACGCTATTTTGGGCGATCTTTTTTTACCCGATCATATCGTCTTGATTGGCGAAAATAATTTAACCACTTTATTTACCGCGACCTTAAAGCGTTTACCCTTAACTAATCTCACTTTAGGCTCGCGGGCCCCGGTGGTTTACGAGATTAATGACAAATTGATGGGCCAATTATGCCAAGGCGTGCCGGTACCTGGGGACAGCTTTTTGTTGCTTGAGACGCTCTTTTGCCATAAACTTAAGTCATTGAGTTAATTGCTATTTATTATGGACGATATTATTAAACCTAAAAAAAGTTTGCGCGAGATTTTACCTAAAGGGCCAAGCTCCCGGGTGACGCGTGTACGCCCGGTGCCACTGGAGGATACACCGCTGACCAGTAGTAGTACGCCGCCACCAAGCCAAACTTATAATCAAATCAAACCGCTACGCGGTGTCCCTAAACGGGGGATTATTTGGGGAGTTGGTGCCATTGCCCTAGTGTTGATCATTATTTTGTTATCAGGGGCTCTCGCTCGCGCCACCATTACGATCACGCCCCGCCAAGCAATGGTGCCGGTCACTGGTGGTTTTGAGGCTAGTCAAACACCAGGCATCGCACCGATTGAGTTTGGTTTAATGCGTACCACTGATCGCGAGCAAAAAGTAGTCACCGCTACTGGTGTAGAAGAGCGGAGCGACAAAGCTAAAGGTTCTATCACCATTTACAATAATTATGACGCTAAAGTCCAAAAATTAATTACTAATACGCGATTTGAAACGGCGGATGGCAAAACCTTCCGCATCACCAGTGCTATTACCGTACCGGGGGTGACGACTAAAGATGGGGTTAAAACGCCTGGGCAAATTACCGTACCGGTGTTGGCCGATAAAGCTGGCGCAGAATATAATATTGGCCCGAGCGAGTTTACCATCCCGGGCTTTAAAGGTGATCCACGTTACACCGCGTTTAGTGGTCGCTCTACTGGCCCGATGAGTGGTGGCTTTGTGGGCCAAATGCGCACCGTTTCACCAACCGACAAAGCTAAAACTCGCGCCGAGCTTCAAGATATTATCCGCCAACGCATTGTGGAGAAGGCCGGTCAAGAAATACCTGACACGGCGCTCCTTTTTGCCGACAGTGTCCAGGTTAGTTTTAACGAGGGAGTACCGATTAGTGCCACCTCGTCAGAAAATAGTGTCATTTTAGTGGAAGAGGCTAATTTAACGGCCATTGTCTTTGATAATAAAAAGTTAGCTCACGGCTTAGCGGCTAAGCTCTTGCCGGGCTATAACGGTGAGGAGATTAAGTTGGCTAACCCCGAGGAGTTAAAATTTGCCCTGATCAATAAAATCGCGACCTCGACCGTGCCGGATAAAATTAGTTTTAATTTGGAGGGGACGGCGAAGTTGGTGTGGGACTTTGATCAAGCCAGTTTGATTGAAAAGTTGCGTGGGGTCACCCCGGCCGAGTACCCTAACATCTTTTCCCTCTATCCTGGGATTGAAAAAGCGGGGGTCTCTTTCTTCCCCCCATGGTCGCGGAGTATCCCCGATAACACCAATCGCGTTAAAATTGTTTTAGACCTCGAGTAATTTAACCAAAAAGAAAACCGCCTCTGGAGCAGAGACGGACTTTTTGATTACCAAAAGTTGGCTTTTACTTAGTACTCGTAGCCATCGTCTACTTCGTCGTCTTCTGGAACTTCGTTTGGTGTTGCCCAATATGCAAAGGCCATAAAAAGTAATCCACCGATGCAATTGATATTCTTAGTGATATAGAGTCCAAAACATACTGATACAGCTATTCCTACTGCGATAGCCACTGCTGGTAAGTAGCGCATAGTGCTTTACCTCCTTTTTATCCTAGGTTTTCCCAACTAAATAATTATCATCTTTTAGCATAATTTGTCAAGTGCCGCTAATCCACCCTTTGGTTAGGCCACCTCTTGACGCTTTGGGGCAAGGTCTGCTAGTATTATCCAGGTACGCAAAATGAATAGAAAAGAAGAAGAAAAGCCTTCTTCCCCGGAAGGTTCTGTCGTTTCTGGTGTTGTGGTAGAGGCTCTACCCAGCACGCACTTCCGCGTGGATACGGGCAATCCTGAGGCGCTACTTTTGACCTATTTATCGGGCAAAATGCGCTTGCACCGGATCCGAGTCTTGGTCGGAGACAAAGTAGATGTCCTACTTGATCCTTACGGTGGCAAGGGGCGTATCATTAAGCGTTACTAAATTTTTATGAAAGTTCGCTCCACGATTAAACCACGATGTGCCAAGTGTAAACTCGTTAAGCGCCGAGGTCATTTGTATATTATCTGTTTAGCCAAGCCGCGCCACAAACAAAAACAAGCTTAAATATTATTTAAATTTATATGCGTATTGCCGGTATTACTTTGCCCCCAACTAAACGTCTTGAGATCGCGCTCACGGCCATTTATGGTATTGGCCGTCCGCTCGCTCATCAAATTTTAGATGAAGCTAAAGTGGCTTACGGTAAAAAAATTGCCGAGGTGACAACCGAGGAGGAGAATCGAATCCGCAAAAGTATTGAGGCCTTTAAAATTGAAGCGGATCTTAAACGCGAGATCAGTGGCAACATTAAGCGCCTCAAAGATATTAAAGCTTATCGCGGTATCCGTCACATGCGCGGTTTGCCGGTCCGCGGTCAACGGACTAAGACCAACTCGCGGACTCGCCGTGGTAATGTACGCAAGACCATGGCCTCCGGTCGCAAAAAGGTAGATAAAAAATAATTTATGGGTAAAAAACGCGTTATTAAAAAAGGTCAGACTGAAGGTGATGCTCTCAATAAGGGCTCGCTCTCTAGTAAGGCGGCTAAGCGCCGCTTGGAGTTTGGCACTATCCACGTCCAAGCCACTTACAATAACTTGTTAATGTCCTTGACTGACGAAAAGGGTGGCATGGTCCTCTCGTCATCCAGTGGGGCGATGGGTTTTAAAGGATCTAAAAAGGGGACACCGTTTGCGGCTGGTAAAGTAGCCGAGAACTTGG
>CAYTWP010000070.1:0-3076 GCA_964442155.1 uncultured Candidatus Saccharibacteria bacterium | reverse complement strand
TCAAAGCTCAAGTCCCTGAGGAATTACGAAACGAAAAATTAATTACTATACTGGGGTTTGTCGTTCATGAGCATTTAATCAAAAACACTGTGTCTGTAGAGATTGATAGGGCAAACCAATGACCGTAATCGACAATGACCAAGTAAGAGATCAAATTGTACGCGGCCTAGATTTAGCTGCTTATTCCGTTTCGGAGCAAGATCAAATTATTGAGCTGTTACGCGAGGCCATCTCCTCCCGTGTTAACGTTGCTATTTTTGAGCAATTGACTACCGAGGAGCAACGTGACTTGCTAGAGCTCGCTAATCAAAATAACGATCAAAACGTCATCGAATATATCAACAACAAAATCCCCGATTTTAATCAATTAATTAATCGTATCACCGCCACCACCATTGCCGAGTTCCGCAATCGCTAAATTTATTTAAATAGTATCGGCAACTCCACCGCCGCGTCATGCTCGGGCAAACCGGAGGGATTATCCCGTTTTAAGATTAAAGTCCCCCGCTCACCGTACACCGGCTTAGTAAAATTAAGAATGGCTTTAAATGGGACAAAATCTTCAGTCATCCACTCACCCTCCGCTTGGGCAATACCTTGAGCGATAATTAAACCATCCCAATCGGTTAAAAATACCGGGAAAGAGGCCTCAAAAAACCAAGTCCCGCGCGCCTCACCAGTAATGACCAGCGGTGAGCTAATTAACTCCCCGGCTTTAGGAGTGGTTACTTTAATCATCGGATTAGTAGTGGCTACCGGCGTTGGTGCTTGCCCACCCCCAAACCAGATAAAGTAGGCCCCTACGCCAACCAAAATTAATAAAATAATCGCGATCAAAAAAGTTTTCATATTAGTCATTAATTTTACGTTTAATTTTATTTAATTCTACCTTATTTTCTTTATCTTTTTTATCTTTGCGAACTTTGTTTAAAATTTGCTCGTGATTTTTGATCTCCTTATCAAAGTCTAACTTAACTTTGGCCACCTCTTCTTTTTTATCGTCATCTTCTTCTAATTTTTGGACAAGACCAGCAAAAGTACTACTAGCCTCCTCCCATCTACTCTCTAATTTGTCTTGCGTTTTTTCATCTAATTTATTAGCTATTACTAAAGACTCTGCCTCAACCAATCGCCGTGACACTTTTTTAGTCTCCCACTCCGCTTTAGCTTTAGTCGTAATCGCCAACTTACCACTAATTGGCTCAGTGATATTAACCTTAACGGGATAGAGTAACTGACCCGGCAATGCCCCCTCCGCGGCGCTGGCAATACCACCAACCAATAACAGCACCGCCAAAGCCGGTACTCCGATCCTAATCAAAATGCTCCACTGCCACCACCAATTATTAGCTGGAGTAATTGCCAATTGTTGGAGTAAGTTAAAACGCAACTGCTCTTTCTCGGCTGGAGTCAGCTTTAAATCTGTTCGTAAAATCTTAATATTTTCGTCTAAATTATTCATAATTATTCTTTCTCCTCATACCCACTCAACTGTCTTAATTTGTGAATCCCCCGATTAATCCGCACCGACACTACATTAACTGACAACTTCATAATCGTCGCAATCTCCGAGGGATTAAGCTCCTCGACTAAACGAAGGTACACCACCTGCTGATAGAGCGGCTCCAAATCTTTAATCCGCTCAATTAAATGTCTCGCTTCGGCCCTGGCCTCAAAGTGCCCTTGACTATCTTGAGCCAAAATCATCGTTTGGGGATCAGCTTCTAAAATCCGCTCTAAAGACACAGCCTTCTTTTTGCGATACCAGTCAATCACCGAGTTACGAGCAATGGTAAATAAAAAAGCTCTCGGTTGATTAATGGTATGTCTACGGCTTAACGTCTCCCAAAACCGCATAAAAGTATCCTGGGTCAAATCAAGAGCGACCTCACGACTTGACGTCCGCAGTAAACAGTAGCGGAAGACCGAGTCGGACTCCTGATTATACAGCGCCATAAACTGATCTTTAATTAAATCTTGATCCATAGCCAGAGACGCACCACTTATCCCCATCTTACATCTTAGTAAGAGTTAGGTCTACCAAGCGTCTATGTATGGTATATGACTACATTAACCAGCAACCGCGTTTTGTGGACCATTATTAGTAGTTTAGTTGTAACATCGTTAATATTAGGTACTCCCGCTCTAAGCTTGGCTAAATCGGATAATTCCGACAAAAAAGAGCAGAAGCAAGAACAGAAAGAAGAGAAGAGAGAAGATAAAGAAGACCGAGAAAACCGTGGCTGTTTTAGAGCTTTTGGTCATTTAATCGCCCCAGGTTGGATCAAACACAATGGCGCCTTCTCTCTTAGGGCTGAGTGTGTCCTACCCTTTGGTATCGGCAAAAAGTTTAATGGCTATGCCACCACTACTGCCACCTCCACCCCTCGCCTTGATTTTAGAGCACCGATTATTAGTAAAGTCGCCACCACCGTTGGTACCTCGACAATAAGTCTAACCTGGGAGACTAATGAGCCGGCCACCTCGCAAGTATTTTATGCCACTACTAGCCCAGTAAATGTTAATGCCAGTACCACTACTCGCGTTAGTGATTTTACCTTAACCACTAACCACAGCTTAATTATTAGCGGCTTAGCTACTGGTACGCCTTATTACCTAGTGCTCCGCTCGCAAGACGCCGCTGGTAATACGCGCAAAACCAACACCTTCTCCACTAGTACTAAGTCTACTCTTTAGGCTTTAAGTCTAAACAGACGGAGTTTAAACAAAAACGTTGACCAGTTGCCGTTGGACCATCCGCAAAAACGTGACCCAAATGTGAGCCGCACCGAGAGCAGACCACCTCGGTGCGGCTCATGCCGTGGGAGTCATCAACAATCTCTTTTACTGCTCCCGGTAAAGCCTGGTCAAAAGAGGGCCAGCCGGTACCGGAGTCAAACTTAGCATCCGAGGCAAATAGCTCTTGCCCACAAGCGGCACAAGTGTACATCCCAGCACGCTTTTCGTGCAATAACTTACCACTAAAAGCCGGCTCCGTCCCCTTCTCCCGTAAAACCTCATATTGCTCGGGTGTTAACTTACTCTTCCACTCATTATCAGCCAACAAATTAGCGAA
>CAYTWP010000069.1:0-3146 GCA_964442155.1 uncultured Candidatus Saccharibacteria bacterium | reverse complement strand
GGCGCACGCAAGCCCTCACTCAATAACAAATCAGGAGCATGGACTTTAGTCTCTTGCACGCAAACGACATCAAACTGATGCTCGGCTAAAAAATCAATGAAGCCCTTACGCTCGGCGGCGCGGATACCATTAACATTCCAGGAGATTAATTTAAGCGACATATTGTTTTATTTTAGCAAAATCCGCGATTAAAGTTGGTTTGAGGGCTTGATTGTAAATCGCCGCCGCTGGATGATACAGCGCAATTACCGTCAGTGGACCATATGGCGCCTGACCCTCTAACACCTGTCCATGGAGCTTACTAATGGTCTGACTAAGTTGTGGCTCGCCGACACTAATATACTCCATCATAAACCGCATCGAGTAGCGCCCCAAAGTGGCCACCACCCGCGGCTTAATAATCTCAATTTGTTTAATTAAGTAAGGGCCATAAGCCTCAATCTCATGGGGCAACGGATCGCGATTAGCCGGCGGCCGATCTTTAATTAAATTAGTGACATACACTTTTTGTCGATCTAGGTTAATGGAGGCAAACAACTCATCTAAGATTTTGCCAGCCCGGCCGCAAAAGGGGCGCCCGGTCTTGGCCTCGGTCTCCCCTGGAGCTTCGCCTACACACATCAACTTGGCCTCATGATTACCCTCACCAATAACCGGGAAGTAGTGATTGGTCGTCCGATACTCATATAAAGGTAGACCCTGGTTAGTTAACATCTCATCCTTAATTAGTTTTAATAAGTCAGTGTTGGTGGGCATTAACCCCAGTATAGCAAAACCCCATCCTCCGCTTGGAGAATGGGGTGCCAACTAGCCTTAAACTAGCCTTAGTAGCTTGTAGAGGTAGTAGATGCTGTAGTGGTAGCTGTGCCGTTGTCGGTCACAGTTGTAACATCAGTAGTGGTAGTAGTAGTGGTCGCTGAATTTTGGTACCAAACAAAGCCGCCGATAACCAAAATTAGGACAACCAAAACGATAATAAAGTTTTTCATATTTCTTAAAATCCTTATTGTTTTCAGTCTTTTTTCGACCTGGGCTGATTATAAACTCTTTAATCACAAAAAGCAACCTTAACCCAAATCAGCCCAATTGGTGCCACTAGCCAGGTCCACCCTAAGCGGTACCGCCTCCTCCCAGACCCCCTCCATCGCTTGACGGATAATTGGCTCCACTTTGGTCACCGTCCCTTCTTCAACCTCATAAATTAGCTCGTCATGGACCTGGAGCAGTAGGTGCGCTTGGTTAGTCAGTCCCGCCTTGTGCAGTGCCTTGTCGGCCCGGATCATGGCTAACTTAATAATGTCGGCTGTGGCCGTCCCTTGGATCGGGGCATTCATCGCCATCCGCTCAGCGCTAGCCCTAATAAACGGCAATTTTGATTTTAAACCCATAAAATAGCGTCGCCGGCCAAAGTAGGTGCTGGTATAGCCCAAACGGTAAGCATCACTTTTAACCTCATCAAAATAATGTTTAATCCGGGGAAAGGTTTTGAAATATTGATCATAAAACTGTTGGGCCTCCTCCCGGGTACCACCCAGGTTGCCGCGCAAGGCATTTACCCCCATACCGTAAATAATGCCAAAGTTAATTACTTTAGCCTGGCGCCGCATCTCTTTAGTGACCTCATTTTGGGCCACACCAAATACCCGGGAGGCCACCCCACTGTGGACGTCCTCCCCATTTTTAAAAATCTCCATTAGGGCCTCGTCGCCCGAGAGTTGGGCTAGCACCCGCATCTCAATTTGGGAGTAATCGGCCGCCAGCCACACATAGCCTGGGGTAGCAACAAAACCCCGTCTAATCTCCAAACCCCGCTCACCGCGAGTGGGTATATTTTGGAGCCCGGGATTTTGGGACGACATCCGCCCAGTGGCCGCCCCCGCTTGATTTAATTGAGTGTGAATGCGATTTTCCTTGTCGGCCAATAGTGGTATTGGGTCAATGTATGTCCCAGTCAATTTGACCACCTCCCGATACTCCAACAACTCATTAATAATCGGGTGAGCATCTTTAAGTTTAATCAGCTCCGACTCGCGGGTGGAGCGCGCTCCACCGGCCGTCTTTTTAAGCCCCTTAACCACCAAGCCAAGTCCATCAAACAATACCTCACCCAATTGCTTGGGAGAATTAATATTAAATTCTTTACCAGCTAATTGATAAATTTTAGTCTCGAGTACCTTTAACTCCTCGTGATAGCGCTTAGATAGTTTTTTAAAGTGAGCCTGATCAATTAAAATACCGCGCTCCTCGGCCGCTTTAATAATCGGCATTAGTGGTGCCTCAATCTCTTCCCACACTTTTAATAAATCCGCTTGTTTTAATTTTTCCACTAAAACTTTTTTAGCATCAGTTAAATTGTCGGCCTTGGTGTACTCCAAAACATCCGCGTAACTTGGCGTCGTCTGTTCTGAATTTAGTAACCAAAGCATGATGGACAATTCAGCCGATCCCTCTGGCGCTTCTACCACTACATCTTCCGTCTTAACCGGAATATTATTTAACCCCCCAATCAAACTTTTAACTCTGGTAAGTAAGCTCTTAAACTCTAACTGGGTAAACAAAGCCTCGACTGGCTCAAGCTTAAAACTCTCACGCCAAGTCTCATTTGGTAACTTAAACTCAATTGGCGCATCACGACGGATTGTGGCTAAAGTTTTAGAAAAGAGCGCCTCCTCCTCACCCTCTACCAGTAAATTAATAATCCGATCGGTTAATTTAAGCTCTTTTAAAATAGCTTTATCTTTCTTGAGCGCTTTATACAGTGACTCAATCGTGCCAAATTTTTGAATTAAAATGGTGGCCGTCTTCTCGCCAATGCCAGCAATGCCGATAATATTGTCCGAGGGATCACCGCGCAAGCCCTTGTAGTCCGGTAAATATTTAGGGGCAAAACCAAAGCGCTCCACTACCTGCGCCTCGTCGTATAAAATCGTATCGTTGATCCCCTTTTTTAAAGTGTAAACTTGGACTTGCTGGCCGGCGACTAATTGCATCGTATCCATATCCCCCGAGGCAATCACTACTTTAACACTCTTATTATTTTTTAACTCTTCAACAATCGTGCCAATGATGTCATCGGCCTCAAAGCCTGGCTTGTCGTAAAGTGGCACCCCAAAAGCACTAAAGACGTCTCGCGAGCGATCCATCTG
>CAYTWP010000068.1:0-3158 GCA_964442155.1 uncultured Candidatus Saccharibacteria bacterium | reverse complement strand
CCCCCCCGCATAGGAGATACGAGATCACCAACAGCGACAAAGCGATCCAAGTCATCGTGCCCACCGTGATACCCAAGGCGGTAAATAGACCCACCTTTTTGGAGTAGACGAGGCTGTTGCGAGTGACAATGATAAAGTCCGGTCCCGGACTCACTACCGCCAAAATACCCACCAATGTCACCACCGAAAATTGCGATAGAAAATGCATGGCATTTCTCCAGGTCCAGGTTAGGGTTAAATACAAGATGCTATCCATCTCTACTGTAACCTAAAAATATACCATCGTCAACCTATTGACAATTAAATTGCAGAGACTATACTATAAGTGTAAGTTCATTGGAAATCAGATAGTCGGTTGCATTGAGGGAGTGCTTACAGTTTACCAACGGATCTACTTTAGATTCTTTAACCACAAACCACTCTCCCCCTTGCTTCCCACCTTCTCATTCCCAATCCACTTACACCATGACCACGCGTCATGGTTATTTTTTTGTGTAAAAAACAAAACCGGCTCGTTTTAAGAACAACGAGCCGGCCGAATCAATTTTTATTAGGCAACTTTTTCCAAGAAAGTACGAGCTTGCCAGAAAGCTTTGCCACGGTGAGAAATAACATTCTCATATTCCACCGACATTTCAGCCCAAACCAAATCTTGGCCTTCAGGTACAAATATCCCACTATAGGGCATTTTTGGTTGAGGTGGCACACGCTCCGCTTCCAAAATTTTACCCTTAACTTCGCCACTGAAAAAGTGAGACTCTCCATCTGGTGATACTATCGCCACCACGGTCTCAAAGGTAGCCGAGCGATCAAACTTGCCTTCAAGTTTATTGAGAGTAAGAGCGGTAATTTGAGCTGTCGTCGCCGTCTCACCGGCCCACCTGGCGGCTTTAATCCCTGGCGCACCAGCCAAAGCCGTAATAAATAAGCCGGTGTCATCCGCCATACTCCACATCTCTGGTTTTGCTTGATGAGCAAACATCGCCTTCTTTAAAGCATTTTCTTTGAGGGTCGCGCCATCTTCAACCGCTTCACCTTCAATCCCGACTTCATCTAGAGTCAAAATCGACCAAGGCGAACCAACAAATAAAGCTTTTATTTGTTCAGTCTTACTAATGTTCCTGGTAGCTAAAACTATATTCATGGTCTCCTCCTAATTATCCAAGCCCACTATATATAAAAACTACAAAAAATCAAGAAAATGACACAAATTATATATTCTTAGAAAATTAATCTAGTTCTCCAATAACAACTTCGGGCCTAACGCCAAGTGCTCGAGAAATCATTAAACGAGTATTGCCACTCACTAAATGCAATTCCCCTTTATTATTTTTTAAAATAGCTGGTGATTGCATTTCTTTACCTTCAATAAAACCACTGAGGGTTTTATTGAAGTCCCGTTTATCTTTTGGTTCTAATACCTTATTGTATATTTCTACAATTTGTTCAACGTCTTCGAGATGACCCGGCCTAACATTTTTAAAAGAATCCGTGTTTTGAAGTAATTCCCAGTCTTTATCTGATAACTCCACAAAGGGAGCTGAATTAAGAATGCCCATCACCCGTTCAACATCTTGCTCATTTGGTTCTAGTTTAAGAAATTCTTGAACAACCCTTTTTACTTCACCTCTCTCAATTTGTAAATCTGGACGAATCCAATTTGGGATAATTTCTCCAATTTCTAACGATTTTTTTGGTTCTTCAATAGTCATAATTTACCCCCGCAACATCTTCTTCGCTTGGCGGCCGCCGCGCTTCTCTAGATCGGTTTGTTTAGCACGGCGTTTTTTGACCACTTCTAAAATTTCATCACGGAGATCATCAATGGCGGCATACAAATCATCGGCTGAGGCATCGGCCCGATAGCTCGCGCCACTACCTTTAATGGTCACATCCGCCTTAAACACCTCCCCACCTTGCTTGTGATGCCGAGTGGTCTTGGCAATTTCCACCGCGGCAAAGGCTTCATTTTTGGCCACATCTACAAAGCGCCCCACTGGTGTGAGGCGCTTATCAACGTACCCCTGTAACGCCGGGGTGAGCGTGAGGCCCGTGGCCTTAATGGAGATCTTCATACCCCCATTATAAACCTAAATCTCCTCGACTAAAAGCATGTTAGTATCCACCGCCTGGCCAAATGGCATCCCGGCCACCACTACTACCTTGTCCCCCTTTTTAGCTAATTTATTAGTTAAAGCAATTGAGCGGATAAGAGACAATACCTCGGTCAAGGTTTTAAATTTTTTAATACTCAACGGGTAACAGCCGTAAGATAACACCATTTTACCCACCCCATCTGGATTAGGCGTTAAAGCAATCACCGCTTGTTTAGGCCGATAGCGCGAGATCATCCGGGCGGTGTGGCCCGAGTTGGTTAAGGCCACAATAAATTTAGCTCCCACCTCGGTTGCCGTCGCCACCACTGCTCGACTAACTACTCCGGCTACCCCATGATTAAACTCTTCAAAATGATTAGCTTTATGCGACAACTCGCGCTCCACCCGATGAGCAATGGTGCTCATCATTTTGACCGACTCCACCGGGTAGTCACCCAAAGTCGTCTCCTCCGAGAGCATAATCGCATCGGTCCCGTCTAAAATCGCATTGGCGACGTCGGACACCTCGGCCCGGGTTGGCACCGGCGATTTGATCATTGACTCCAACATTTGAGTGGCGGTAATCACCGGCTTGCCGGCCTTATTACACTTGCGGATCAACTCTTTTTGGACCAAGGGGACCTCCTCGGCCGGGATCTCAATCGCCAAGTCACCGCGGGCGACCATAATACCGTCGGCTAAGTCAATAATCTGATCAATATTTTCGAGGGCCTCCGGCGTCTCGATTTTAGCGATAATCCCGGCGGTTGATTTGCGCTTTTTTAAAATAGTTCGCAACTCGATAATATCGCTCGGCCGACGGACAAACGAGAGAGCGATGTAATCTACTTTATGTTTTAAACCAAACTCCAAGTCCTGACGATCCTTGTCGGTAATTGAGCTAATCGAGAGATAAGCGCCGGGTAAATTAACGCCCCGACGTGACTTGATCTCGCCACCCACAATTACTTTACAAATCACTTCTTTGCCCTTGATATCCATGATCTCCAATTTCTTTTTACCGTCATGGAGTAAAATCATCCCGCCAACTTTAACTTCTTT
>CAYTWP010000067.1:0-3166 GCA_964442155.1 uncultured Candidatus Saccharibacteria bacterium | reverse complement strand
CAAAAGATTTTGAATTCCCTGGTATTTGGGAGGGTCCATTAACGCCGATTATTATTGGTATGAATCATGATGGAACTTTAGATGACGAAGCTAACCAAGCTTTACGCTTAAGCGAGCCAGACTTAAAAGCCGAGTATACTAAATCTAAAGGTTATAACGCTTTAAGTATTAAGGGTGTACCTGTTAGTGATGGTTATTTTTCTGGTCGATATTACGAGAGTTTTTCGATTCAACGAGGCACGGACATTATTGACATTACTTATTTTGGCAATAACCCTGATCCTAAATATAAAACAGAGTTTGATTTTATTGTTCAATCACTAAATTTATAAATCTATGCCTAAAATTACCCCTCATTTGTGGTTTGATAACGAGGCGCGCGAGGCGACCGCTTTTTATGCTACCCTTTTTCCTCACTCCAAAGTGGAGAATGTGACGACGATCAAGGACACACCATCGGGTGATTGTGATATCGTTAACTTTAAATTGGCGGGGCAAGACTTTATGGCCATTAGTGCCGGACCGTATTTTAAACTCAATCCGGCCATTTCCCTATTTGTTACTTTTGATAATGAGGCCGAGATTAAAATGGTGTGGGACAAATTGATCGAGGGGGGTAAAGCTTTAATGGCTTACGATACTTACCCTTGGGCCCAAAAATATGGCTGGCTTCAAGATAAATATGGTTTGTCCTGGCAACTCTCCTGGAGCGAGCATCATCAAACTGCGCAAAAAATTACGCCAATGTTAATGTTTACTCAAACCATGGCCGGTAAGGCCAAAGAGGCAATTGAGACTTATGCCAATATTTTCCCAGACTCAGCTGTAGATATGTTAGTGCCTTATACTAAAGATGATGCCGATACCGAAGGATTTATTAAACACTCACGATTTACCTTGTCTGGGCAGCACTTTATGGCGATGGATAGCTCCATCGGTCACGCATTTACGTTTAATGAGGCGGTGTCGCTGATCGTTAATTGTGAGGATCAAGCCGAGATTGATTATTATTGGGATAAGCTCTCGGCCGACCCTAAAGCCGAGCAATGTGGTTGGCTTAAAGACAAATATGCTGTCTCCTGGCAAATTGTCCCGGCCAAAATGAACGAGCTACTTAAAGGTGACCCAAGTAAAGCAGCTCGAGTAACCCAAGCTTTTTTAAAAATGAAGAAGTTTGATTTGGCCGAGCTAGAGCGAGTGGCAGAAGGGGGAATAGCTTAGCTAGTACGCCGGATTATTGTTGTTATTGTTGGGACTATTGGCTGGCAAAGTGACATCAATATTAATGTCGCGGTCATTAGACGTATTGTCCGCCCGATTTTGAATCGCCGGCAAACCGTAGATAAAAAAGAGGATCGCTAACACCACAATTAATAAGATACCCACCACCGCACCCCAAATATCACTAGCACTCTCGCCGTCATTTGATCCACCTGGATTGTTTATAACTGTAGTCATACAACCAAAGACGATAAATGACTTACTATATTACAAGCTAATAAGTAATAACCCCCAGTCTGAGCCGTCTTAATTTTAGGGGCCAATGAGCCCTTGTCTATTAATAAATAATGTGAAATAATCCCGATATATGAAAAACACAATAACTTTAGGTTTAGTTACTATGTTTGCCTTATTATTTGGTGTTAATCAAGCTCAAGCTTTAGTAGATGTCTCGACCTCCTTGGACGCCAAGGTGGATGTGGGAGCGACGTCGGCCGGTCAAGTAAGTGGTAATACCTCCGCTGATCTAGATGTCTCTGTTTCCTCTCCGGCTCAAGTTAGTACGGAGGCGGAGCTAAAGTCATACACCGAGGCTGTGTCTAAAAATGATGCTTCAGTCGAGGCCGTTACTGCTAGTGCTAATAATGAAGTTGTAGTGACCTTTGAGCGCTCAGCTAAATTATTTGGTTTTATCCCAGTAACGATTAAAGAAAACGTGGAGGTGGTGGTAAATGAGCAGGGAGAAGAGTCGGTATCAATTAGCAAATCATGGTGGTCATTTTTAACTTCCGCTGATCTCCGCTCCGACGAGCTTTCTACCACTCTTGAGTCAAAACTTAATTCTCGAGGGTCATTATCTACGGAAGCCACCTTGTCCGCCAGCGCTAAGGCGCAAGTGGTAGCCGACATTCAAGCTTCGGCGCAAGCGGTATACGGTGCTAACGTAATTGTTGAGTAGTACCATCAGCGTTTAGTAGTAACAGTTTTGAAGGCGGGCCCGCGAGGGTACCGCCTTCAGCGTAGTAGTCAACCTGGTCGCCAAAATAATTTTTAGCTTCCCTAATGGTGGTGGCCGATGGGAGAGAATGTGGATTAGCACTTGGCGCCGATAGTGGACCGGTAACTTTAATTAGCTCGCGTAAACTTTCTAAGTCCGGTAATCTAAAAGCTTGGTCCTGAATGATCACACTGACTGGCCCGGGCCAAACAGTGTTTAAAAAATCTTCCTCGTTTTTATTAAGAATAATATTAAATAATTTTAAATCAGCCAAATCAGCAATTAGAGTAATAAATGGCTTCTCGGGTGGTCGTTGTTTAAGCTCTTTTAATTTTTTTTGGACTAGGGGATTAAGGGCTTGTCCCACCAGGCCGTATAATGTGTCGGTGGGTATGACAGCGATACCACCAGACTTTAAAATTTGCTCTAGCATATTTAAGATCATACCACACTTGACAAAATAATATTAAGTTGCTAGGGTAACAGAGAAGAGCTAGGACATTTACTTAACAAAAAACAGGAGGATTAACTTTGGAATACACTATTGGTTTTTGGCAAGGTCATGGATGGTGGGCACCATTATTCTTGATCTTTATGCTCATTTTCCCACGTCTTACTTTGCTTTTTGCCACCGGTCATCCCTTTGGATGTTTGGGCTGGCTTGGGTGGATCTTTGTGCCCAGGATTTTGGCGGCGATACTGGCCACTCATCTCTATTGGGATACCAACCCATTTCTTTGTGTCATTGCTTGGATTGTGGCGGTACTAATGACTCTCGGCACCAATGGTGCCGGAGCAGCAAGGGTTTCTGGTAAGCTTTAGTTGAAGTGTTGACAGCAAAAAGGTCTTATGTTAGGAATAAGATCAGATTAGCAAACTAGTTGGCGTCAACTAGTAACTGAGGCTCGGCTTAACTAGTGGGCCACGAACCTCCCACTAGGCTCCAAA
>CAYTWP010000066.1:0-3255 GCA_964442155.1 uncultured Candidatus Saccharibacteria bacterium | reverse complement strand
CAATTAAAGAGTCCTCCAAGCGGGTGGAGCGACCAGCCGGTTGGAAGGAGAGTGCCCGTTACATTGAACAGGGAAAGTTGATCAGTTTAGGTATCTCGGTCAGTCCTGAAACTGTCTCCGATTTGGAGGAAAAATTAGGGATTAAGGTATCAGCCGATGATATTAAACAAAAGGCCGATCAATTGTTGCGTGACTTGGAGTATGAATCGTTTAACTTTAAGCCGGTTGATTATATGGCGGTGCTCGGTTTGATTATCGATCGAGTTCGCCTTAATAAAAAACGGCTAGAAAGAAATTTGTTGCCAGTGTCATTGCTTGAGATGAGCGTCCTTAAACAGGCCGAGCAAAATGTTCTATCTAGCGGCAAACCAGCTAGTGCCGAGGCTTTAGAGGCAGAGTCCAAAAGACTTACCCTTAAAGCCAAAAAGAAAAAGATTGAACGGCTCTGTTTAGATCAAGCGAGTATTCAGTTAAAGAAAGAAAAGGAGTTGCCGGAGGGGGAATTTCCGACACCGGAAGAGGTAACCGAGAGAGCCAAGATAATTTGGAAGGACTATTGGACTAAGAACCATTAAACCGTTTGGAGTAACCCAAACGGTTTTATTTTATGGTAGGCTAATAGTGGATTACTGCTACTCGACAGCTCCCTGGAATGAAGTATTTACTGCGGGCCTGAAGTCTGTGGTAAATGGAGACTGACCTCCCATTTCAGTCTACTCGAGTACTAGGAGGAGTCATAATGACTCGGTTAGAAAAATTGTTCTTTGAAGCCAAAGTTTCTCCACAGCTATATTCTCAATGGAATAAACCACATGGCGCTCTCTACTCTCCTGAGTACTATTTTAAAAATAGTTCTTCGGCCAAGAAAGGGCTGATGGCATTGGTTATCACTATCTTGTTGATTGGTTATGGTCCCCAGATAGGGCCACATCATTTGCTAAGCATCTTTGTCTGGGTCTGGGCTTATCTCTTAGCAGGGACTGCTCTATACTCGATAGCGACAATTGGATGGTGGTTTATAAATTTGATGAGATATAAATTATTCAAGGGAGGAATTTTACCGCATCGGGCTTTTTTGAGAGATTGTGTAGAATTGGAGCGATTACTTCACGTTTGCGTTGGTAAGCTTACAGTAGAGAAATTAGAGAAGATGGCTTACCATGAGTTGGTCAGCATCGCTCATCTAATTATTGAAGAAGAGAAGTATCGTGGTCGGGATACAAAAGATCATGAGCAATTGAATCAAAAATTTAAGCAAGCTCATGCTTTATTGGTAAGGTTTGAGTTAGTAAAAGGGAATTGGACGCAATATTTTGAAGCTGCAAAAGTTCTCCAAATTGCGACCGAGGCCGTTTACTCCTTCTAGCCAGGATGTTAGCCGCCGATGTCACAATCAGCGGCTAATTTTTTATGTTAATATTTCAATAATTATGGAAGTAGATCAATTGGCGAAAGTTATTTGGGATTATATGTTAATGCATCATGAGCTTAAGCCAGTGGATGCCATTTTTGCTTTAGGCTCTAACGATACTCGAGTAGCTGAGCGAGCCGCCGATTTATATCTCCAAGGCTATGGCCAATATGTCATTTGCGCCGGTGGTAATGGTAAGGGATCGGATTTTACTCGATCGGAAGCGGATGTTTTTGGTGACATTGTATTGGCTCGTGGGGTACCAGCCGATAAAATTATCCGTGAGCCGCGCTCAACCAATACGGGTGAGAACGTGTTATTTGTTAAGCAACTACTGCAAGACAAGCAACTTAATCTAAATTCTTTTATTTTAATCCAAAAGCCTTACATGGAGCGGCGGACTTTTGCCACCTTTCGCAAACAGTGGCCAGAGGCCGAATGCCTAGTGACTTCGCCTAATTTAACTTATGAAGAGTATTGGCATGGTGATCAAGTTTACCGAGACCGATTTATTAATGTGATGGTGGGGGATTTACAACGGATCAAAGAGTATCCCAAACTCGGCTTCCAAATCGAGCAGGAGATCCCTGGGGCCGTCTGGCAAGCCTGGGAGCAGTTAGTTAAACTCGACTATACTAAATACTTTTTAAAATAAAAAAGCCCGACCAGTGTTTGGTGGGCATTAACGACAAACTTTTTCATTTAGCAAAGAGCGGTCCAAAAAGTAGAAACAGTAGCTGACGTAATGGTTCCCGGCCGCGCCTCTCTTCTATGAAGAGATTTTCTCCAAGTTGTGACAAATGACCGGTTTCGCTGTAGCTGTCGTTCTCGTCCCTAAATCCTAGTTGTACTATCCCTAGAGATTCCAATCGATATGCGACCTCCTCCTCGCCTTCTGGTACGTCGCCACCACCCCGTAAGGCTTTAAGGAGGGCAAACTCCCTATCGTCTAATATTTTTGTCATAAAGACCTCCTTTATTTCGTAAATTAACATACAATCCGCTTTTTACCTAAAAATATTGGGTTTGTGTTAGCATAAATGATAATTATGAAAAAAATTATAACGATTGGTGGAGGGGGCGGACATTCCCAGGTGCTTAAGGCTCTTAAGGATGTGTCTGATATCCAAATTACCGGTATTTGTCCTAGCATAGACTCTGGTGGCTCTACTGGTGTTTTACAAAAAGAGTATGAGGGGAGTGGTTATACCGGAGACTTAACTAAATGTATTGTCTCGCTGTGTAGTGATGAGACTTTGGCTAAAGCACTCATGTTTAGGTATGAGAATGGTCCGCTCCATAGTCACTCCGTAAAAAATCTACTCTTTCACGCTTTGGAAAAGGTAAGTGGTTTTGAGGAATCTTTAAAAGCAATGTGGAAGGTCTGTGGCCTAGGCTCTCATCGAGTATTACCCGTAACAACTGAAAAAACTGAATTATGTGCTCGATTGAGTATTGGTAACACCATTTCTGGCGAGACTAATATTGATACGATTGCTAAAAATCCGTTGTGGAATCCAGCGGTCCACTCTATTTCTGATATTTATTTACGGCCTGAAGTGTCGGTCTCAAAATTGGTCGTTGAAGCGATCAAAGAGTCTGATTATATCGTTATTTGTCCAGGTGATTTATATTCAAGTATTATTCCCACTTTGTTACCCAAGGGGATGCGGGAGGCAGTACAAAATTCAGCGGCCAAAATTATTTTAATCCTAAATATTATGACCAAAAAAGGAGAGACGGATAATTACACGGCCACTGATTTTATCGAAAATATTGAAAAGCGATTAGGTCGAAAAGCTGACTACATTATTTATAATAATGCCTCTATTCCCGACGAAGTG
>CAYTWP010000065.1:0-3262 GCA_964442155.1 uncultured Candidatus Saccharibacteria bacterium | reverse complement strand
CCTACCAGACCGGCGCTTTCGACGTCCTTCGCATCCCGCGATATCCGGAACTCCTCGGGCGGCACCGCCGCCAACTTGGTCTGGGGCTTGGACTTGACGTAGCGAAACGTTACCTCGTCGATGAACCCGGTTTCGGGGTCCATCTCGCCCATCTCGACGACTTCCACGTCCGGCATTTCGTGGACGAGATATTGGTATTGCTCTTGGGTGATGTTCTGGAACGTGTGCTCGGCCACTTCGTGGCTCGTGTCGGTCCACCATTTGGTGATGCCCGCCTTGACGGTCATCGCGTCCTTGAACACCGAGTGGAGGATCAGGAACCCCGGGTTGTCCTCGAAGAACACGTAGTTCACATAATCCCGGCACTGGTCCGCCATTTCCTGCATGTCTTCGGTGTGCGGAATGAAGAATGCGACGTCTTCATCCATCGACGTGAATATGCGAATAAGGCTCGGCATCACCGTGAGAATGGTGTCGCGCACGTCCGTGGACACGAATGTCGATCGATTAACCGGTTCTTCCTCACCCTCTTCCGACGCCACAGCGAAAGCGGGCTGGAGGCCATTGTAGTAAGCCTGATTGTCTTCGCGGGCTCGCGACAGATAGCTTTCTTCGAAGTCCACGGCGTCGTCGATCATCGCCTTAACGACGCGAGAATAATCATCCGCATCGTCGCCGTACAGATGAGCTGTAGCGCTTCCGCCGATGCCCGAATTTTTGAAGATGGTTTCCATTAGACAAGACCCCTGACACGGCGGCGCAGTCTAGCGCCAGCCAGTGAAGTGACATTTGATGCGGAGATGTAACCAACAGTCTGGTTGAGGGCAACGGAGCCCGTGCGAAATGCGTCCGATCCGTGGGACGCCCAATTGTGCACTGGTCTGCCGTTCTTGCTGCGGTGGTAATTCCGAAGCGCCGATCGACCCTGCTCGGTGCGGGTCTTGTCGAAGTACGCCAACGGAATGGTAGTCTTCACCGCGCTGATGCCATCCTCCACCGAAAGGCCGGGGGCTATGATGACGGGGACGTTTCCGGCAAGCTCGGTCAACACTTCGTATCGTGATTTGCCGGTCCCTAGTTCACGCGCCCTTATGTCATGAGGCGGCACGTGGGCACCGAATGTGTATTGCTGTCGGTGCTTGACCTCGGGAGGAATGTCCCCGGCATGATCCTTCCACACTCCGGTCACCATCTGATAGACCTCGGGGATGCCCTTGCCAGTTTCCTCCAAATAGTCGATAATGTGCAGTTCTCTCCCTGCTCGCTGGGCGAACCATATCGCCATCGCGTCGTCTATACCCAAATCCCACCACGTGAACACCGGGGCGGCGGGATCGTACGGAACGGCACAGACGCGTCCCTCGGCTTCGGCCTTGTTCATCAACCCGGCGTAATATGCCCCTTCGATCGGCGCGTCGAAGCTGCAGAGCATTTCACGGGCATATTCCTCGTCGCTCATGTCTTTCGTCATCTCGGCCACTTCGTCCGGATGCAGAGCATCGGTTTCGGTGACCGGAATGATAAAGAAGTCCCATGTCGGGTCGGACTGGTTTTTCTTTTTCAGTTCATGGAAGTGATCATCACCATTACTAGTCCCACTAACGATAGCCCACCCGCGATAATCTGCAAGACAAGGACGCACAACTGTGGAGAACACAGAAGGGTTAAGCAGAGGAAACTCATCCAGAACAATGCCATCAAAGTATAGGCCGCGCATTCGTTCATAGGCTGCCGCGCCTCCGTACAGGTTGATCATCGCCCCGTTGGGCAACGTTAGTTGAAGATCGCCCTCCGATATCTTGACGCCGGGGAGCGGCGCTGTGTAATGCTTCGCGTAACCCCAGATCAGGTCCTTGGTCTGGGCGAAAGAAGGGCCGACATACGCATAACGCGGCGGCGGGTATTGCCGGGGGTTTTGGAGCGCCCGCTTGATTATTTCGTTGATTGCGGCAACCGATTTCCCGGCGCGGCGATGGGCGACGACGAATTTCCAGCGCTTGTTGGAGGCGTGCAAAGGGCGAAAATGCAGTCGCTGACTGTACGGAATGATGATTGGGGCTTCTTCGGCCTCGGCGGCGGCTTCATTCATGCTCGATCACCTTCGCCTCGGGTTCCGACGACACCGAAAGGGAACTGCCGTCTGCCCACGCCACCTTGAGGTTGCCCTTGGGTAGGTTCAGCGTGACCCCGTTGCCATTCGTCCCATATCCGCGTTCGCGCCCGAGGTTCGTCATGACGTACCGGGCCATCTGGTCGCGGCGGCTTGCATCCACTTCGTCGGTCAACGCCTCGTAGGCCACATCTTCGGCGATATCGACCAGCTGTTCCCGCGCCTCTAGAACCTCTTCGGTCAGCCTCTTGCTGCCTTTGATGAAGTTCCGGAGCCTGTTGGCGCTCACCTTGATGCGCGCGGCTGCCTTGGTCACGTTGCCGCGATACATCCACAAGGCGGTGCGGCATTCCTCGATATCCAGCGGCAGCGCGTCGGGCCGCACGTCATACGGCATCGTCGGGAGGGGAACCAGATCGGTGGGGATTCCGGACAAATCTATAACCGTAACATAAAGCTGCGCCGCCGAGGAATATTACCACGGCGGCGCGGGTGCTGTCAAGGGGTGAAGGGGTGTTCAGCCCTGCTTGAGATTGAACAGCGCGCGGAGTTCACCGAGCGTGAACCGACGTCCAGCGGCACCGAAAAGCGTGTGGCTGTCGGGCGTCGAGCGGGGGTAAGACAGGGCAATCGACTTGAGATTATCGGCGGCTTTCTGCGCCGCGTCCATCCGCGCCTCGTAGTCCGTGTCGGTGCTTTTTGCGATCGTCTCCGGCTCGTCGGCCAGCGCCTTGGCCAGTGCTTCGTCGGCCTGCTTCTTGAGTTCCGCGTTGCCGGTCGTCGATTCCGTCTTCGACGGGTCTGGGTCGTTTTCGGCGGCGTTCTTCGCGGCCAACTTTTCCGCTTGCTCGCGCTTGATGCGCTCCACCGCGTCGGCGGGGCTTTCCTTGGTGGTGGTCTTGGCCTCGGCCATAGTCGCTTCTCCTTGATCAAGGTTTCATGCTAGCGACATATCCCACCACACGCGGGCGTGCGTGTCAAGATTGCTTGAACACCACTCGGTCGAATCGACGTAGATGGATGAACTCGCCCTCCCCCAGCACATTTTTCACAAGAAACCACGCCTGATCGGCTGCCAATGCTTGGATTAGCTCGGCTTGCTTTTCGGGGTCCAGATTGACGCCGCGCTGGTATCCCTTGCGCCCATCTTTG
>CAYTWP010000064.1:0-3264 GCA_964442155.1 uncultured Candidatus Saccharibacteria bacterium | reverse complement strand
CCTTTGTGTCTTATCACCAGGACGAAATGTTTGGCATTGTGTTACGCAGTCCAACTGTTAGCTTTACTCTCCGCTCCACTTTTGAGCACTTTTGGAGCTTTACCACCCTTACTTAAATTAGTTAGCACCAAATTCAGCACTAACCGCGGTTTGACCGTTAGTTTGATAGTCACCAGTACTAACATTACTATCTACCGCAGTAGTAAGTGAGCTTGAGTACCAGTAAGCTAGTGCTAACGCGATAATCACGATCACAATCGCCACAATCGGCCAACTAACTCCCCGCTTAAAATTTACGTTTTTCATATACTATTATCCTAAACCTAATTACTAATAAAAACAAGAAAGCCCCGCCATCCATACGGAAAGTGAGGCTGTAACGACGATGTATTATCCCCCTACTTCAATCGATCCTTGATGTCTGCAAAAAAGGCAGTTTGTTCATCAGAGGCACCCCCAAACCACATATTTCTCTCACAGACTGCCTGGACATCCTCGTCTCCAACAAAAACTTTGCAAGAAATATCAGGATGCATCCGATTAACAAACAGTGGTTTAGGCGATTGATCCTTTTTATCGGTAGATCTCAAACCGTTAAATACAGTGCCATCACTTTCACAAAAAAGATCCGGCACCTCCCAAGGTAAAAAACCAAGACAGGAAGAGGAATCTTTTAGAGGAGAAGAATTGGTGGAGATAAGTTTATTTCGAGGAAAATCAATCAAATACTCCTGATGTGTTCCCGTAATAATAACTCCTCGACAAAATTTATCGTCGTCGATTTCAAAATCAAGCCCTGTGGAATTCAAGCTTATTACTGCCAGTTTAATGTGGATCTCCTCTGTATTCCACAAATCGTCAGTTGGAAACATAGAGTGGTCCATGCCCATACTGAAGGGACTCCCCCTTTTCTCCGTCTTTTTGATTACCTCCATTACCAATTGGCCAGAACAAGCAATGGCTCGTTGGGCGGCCTGGCGCCACAGGGTAATAAGATTACCCATTAGCTGAGGCCTACACCCATATCGCTGAAGAAGAAAGTACAGCAGTCTGTCATTCCAATCAGGATCAGACTTGGCCTTGATCTCAATTTTCAGATCTCTGACTAAACCTGCTTGTTTGCTCTGAGCTTGCTCAATTTCTCTCTGACAAAGAGATACTTCGTTAACAAACGTCTCTTCTCTCATAACCTTAACTCCCTTTCGATTGTGTATGTCCTATACTACCTAGCGCCACTGTATCAAACAGTCAAATAAACACAAGAACGAAGTCGAATGGTCGGAGTGCAGGGATTCGAACCCTGAGTCGCTCGCTCCCAAAGCGAGAATGTTAGCCGTTACACCACACTCCGTAATACCAAATCAGCTTACCACGTTTAAATAATATCCTCCACTAGTTCCACGTGTAACACCTCCCCTCCCGGCGTTAAATAAACTAAAAGACCATCTATCTCCCAATCAGCCTCATCTAAATTGTGCTTTAACAGGTAAATCTCAACTGATCGAGCTAAGCGCTTGAGTTTAGCGAGATGCAATTGATCCTCCGGACTAAATACCTCAGTTTCACGTGAAAATGTTTCACGTGTGACGGTTTTTACCTCAATAAAGTGGTATTTACTCCCCTTTTTAGCCACTAAATCGATTTCACCCCACTTATTCCAAACGTTTTGACCAATAATGGTAAAACCTTGGCTTTTAAGGTGATTAGCGGCCACCTCCTCCCCCTTTAAACCAATTTTTTGCTTGTCCGAAGGGTTAATTTTGAACATATTTTCACGTGTAACGTTACTTATGTAACACTTTGTCTATTTTAGGCCTTTAGACTGACTTTGACCTTTACTTTGTTGATAAATAACGGTTTCATGTGAGACGTTGACCTTAGTCCTTTTGTCCGTTATACACATTGTCCCCAGACTTATCCCCAAATGACGGTGCGGGTAGGGAGAATCGAACTCCCGTCTCATCCTTGGCAAGGACGTGTTCTACCACTAAACCATACCCGCGCTCCACAATATTATCATAATAAATAAAATGTGTCCCCAGAGGGACTCGAACCCCCAACGACAGTTCCGAAGACTGTTGTGATATCCATTTCACCATGGGGACAAATCACCTTATTTATACTATCATAAAGGAGTTATGAAGCTAGAGCTACCCATCCCAGACGCCGTTTCACGTGCCACCAAGACCTTGGAAGACAAGGGTTTTTTGGCTTATGTCGTGGGAGGCTGTGTCCGTGATCTTATTTTAGGCCGGCCACCGGAGGACTGGGACATCACCACCAACGCCACACCGGAGCAAATTATCGCCCTTTACCCTAAGACGGTTTATGAAAATCGTTTTGGTACCGTGACGGTGGTTAATGAAGAGGAGACTGATTTAACCTTAAAAACCTTGGAAATTACGCCTTTTAGACAAGAAGGGAAGTACAGCGATAAGCGCCACCCCGACGAAGTAAAGTTTAGCCAAACGATTGAAGAAGATTTAGCTCGACGTGATTTTACGATCAACGCTTTGGCCTATAGCGTCAGCACCGGTGAGTTGATTGACCTTTATGGTGGTATTAAGGACTTAAAAGACAAGATGATTAAGACGGTGGGAGAGGCCAGTGACCGTTTGAGCGAGGATCCACTCCGAATTATGCGTGGCGTGCGCCTCGCTTGCACTCTAGACTTGGCCATTGAGCCTAAAACCGCCGAAGTAATGTTGGCCCAAAGCGCCCTAATCAAAGATATTGCCGTGGAGCGGATCCAAATCGAGTTTAATAAGATCATTATTTCCCCGCGACCAATGATGGGGGTGGAATTATTAAAGCAATATGGCTTACTCGAGCACTTTGCCCCAGAGCTAGTGGAAGGGGTGGGGGTAGAGCAAAACGGCGAGCACATCTACGACGTCTGGCAGCATCTCCTTAAAGCCCTCCAGCATGCCGCAGATAAAGAGTTTGGCCTCGAGGTGAGGATAAGTGCGCTCTGCCATGATATCGGCAAGCCTAGAACGCGTCGCTTTGATCCAACTAAACAAGATTACACCTTTTACGGCCACGAGGTGGTCGGTGCCAAAATGGCTAAACAATTACTGACTCGCCTTAAATATCCTACTCAAACAATAGAAACAGTAACTAAATTAGTGCGCAATCACATGTTTTTTAGCGATACCGAGAAGGTGACACTCTCGGCAGTGCGGCGGATTATTGCCAATGTCGGGCAAAACCTAATTTGGGACTTAATTAATGTCCGCATGGCCGACCGGATTGGGATGGGCC
>CAYTWP010000063.1:0-3269 GCA_964442155.1 uncultured Candidatus Saccharibacteria bacterium | reverse complement strand
CATCCTTCGCTTCCAAAGAAAAATTCGACGAGTTCTACACCGATGAAATAAAGGCTCGAGAACGTGTCGTGGAAGAAGGTATTTCCCCGGAACGTTGTGTTGAACTTGTTAACCGGACTCCTGCGGCTTGTCGAATTGCCGCGGCTTTTGAGGAGGCCAAGGATCCCGGAACAGGAGAAATTGATTCAGGGGTCTTGTCCCTACATCTTTTCCAAGCGCAATTTGCATCCGCTAACAGGTAATTGCTCTAATGGCTCCCAGTCCTCGCTTCGGCGGAGACTGGGGTCTTTTTTATCTAAAAATTGACAGGCCTAGTATAATGAGTATGCTAGGGGTATGGAATTACTACCAGCGGGGCAAATTAAGTCTAAGTGGCAGATGCCGGTAATCGTAATTATCTCGCTAATTATCGGCTTTGGCTTGGGCTGGATCGCCAGAGATCAATATACTACTCCAACAGACTTAGTAACTCAAATTAAAAATAATTTAACTACCACAACAACTACCGCGACCACTAGCATTAGTTTTAAAGTGGAGAGTCAACCACCCGGTAATCAAGTCTTAATTAGAGACGTCCATATTGTTAGTCCGGTCTGGTTGGCGGTGTATGAGGACCGGGAGGGTGAGCCGGGCAATGTCTTGGGTGCGGTGTTTGTCCGCGCGGGCGATTATCCGGCTTTGGCTATCCCACTCCTGCGCAACACGGTTGACGAGCAACCTTATTACGTCCAAGCTCATACCGACAATGGCGATCAAATGTTTGATTACCGTACCGACACCTTAGTTAAAGATTTATCACTCACTGCCGGCACTTTTACTACTCACTCCACTGGCTCGCGAGGCGAAAATTAATTTAATAAAGTTATGGATCAAGATGATTTAAATTTATCAGAGGATATTATAGTGGATGAGGATGGCGAGCAAGCACCCGCCGCTTTAATTAAAAAACTGCGCGACAAGCTCAAGGTGTGTGAGGGTGAGCGCGGTGAGTACTTGGCCGGTTGGCAGAGAGCGAAAGCCGATTTAGTTAACGAGAAGCGCCTATTTGAGACCGATCGCAAAGCCTTACTTGATCACTCTCTCGAATTAATTTTAGGACGATTTTTTATTTTAGCCGATCACTTTGAGAGTGCGATGGTAGATAAGCAAGCCTGGGAGCAAGCGCCACCCAATTGGCGCCAGGGGGTGGAGGGGATTTACCGGGAGCTCGAAACGATTTTTAAAGAGTTTGGGCTTGAAATTATTAATCCACTAGGCCTACCCTTTGACCCGACCCGCGATCACTCGATTGGGACTGTTAAAAGTGAGGGGACGGGTCAAGAAGGTCACATTGCTCAAGTATTGCAAAAAGGGTATAAGCGAGGTGATAAAATGTTACGACCCACCCAAGTTAAAATCTTTACTAATTCATTAAATTTAATATAAACATATGGCAAAAATTTTAGGTATTGACTTAGGCACCACCAACTCAGCGATGGCTTACGTCGTTGGTGGCGAGCCCAAAATTATTGAGAACAACGAGGGCGTCCGCACCACTCCCTCAATTGTAGCGCTCTCTAAAACCAATGAGCGTTTGGTGGGCCTACTCGCTAAGCGTCAGGCGATCACTAATCCACTTAACACTATTTACGGTATTAAGCGCTTAATGGGTCACAAATTTGACGACCCCCATGTCCAAAAAGATAAGGGGCTAGTGCCGTTTACCATTGAGCGCGCCGATGATGGCGGGGTTAAAGTTAAATTAGGCGACAAGTCTTACCGCCCGGAGGAGATCTCGGCCATGATTCTCACTAAACTTAAGGCCGATGCGGAAGCAAAGTTGGGCGAGAAGATTGATGAGGCGGTCATTACCGTGCCAGCCTACTTTGACGACTCGCAACGCCAAGCTACTAAACATGCTGGCGAGATCGCTGGCTTTAAAGTCCGTCGGATCATCAACGAGCCAACGGCCGCCGCGCTCGCCTACGGTTTAAATAAAAAGAAGGATGAAAAGATCGTCGTCTACGACTTTGGTGGTGGGACTTTTGACGTCTCGGTCCTCGACATTGCCGGTGGTGAGGACGAGCAAAGTGTGGAGGTTAAGTCTACCGACGGAGACTCGCATATGGGTGGTGAGGACATTGATCAAAAAATTATTGCCTGGATTGGCACCGAGTTTAAAAAGGAGTCGGGGATTGATGTCACTAAAGACGAACTAGCGTTGCAACGCTTAAAAGAGGCCGCCGAGAAGGCTAAGCATGAGCTCTCGACGACGATTGATACGGAAATTAATATCCCCTTTATCACTTCCGACGCCTCGGGGCCACGGCACTTATTACTTAAATTATCGCGTGCTAAGCTCGAGGAGTTGGCCGGTGAGTACGTCGAGCAATCAATTGCCATTACTAAGCGCGCCCTTGAGGCCTCAGGTTACAAAACTAGTGAAATTGATGAGATTATTTTAGTCGGTGGTCAGACCCGGATGCCGGCGATCCAAGAGGCGGTTAAAAAGCTTTTTGGTAAAGCGCCCAATCTCTCGATTAACCCCGATGAGGTAGTGGCGCTCGGTGCGGCGGTCCAAGCCGGCATCTTCCAAGGTGATGTTAAAGATGTGCTCTTGCTTGATGTGACCCCACTCTCGCTGGGGATTGAGACTTTGGGCGGTGTGGCCACCAAAGTGATTGAGAAAAATACCACCATCCCAACCTCTCGCTCACAAGTCTTTTCCACCGCGGCGGATAATCAAACCTCGGTGGAGATCCACATTGTCCAAGGCGAGCGCGAGTTGGCCGCGGATAATAAGAGTTTGGGACGCTTTATTTTAGATGGTATCCCACCATCACCACGGGGCATGCCGCAGGTGGAAGTCACTTTTGACTTGGATGCTAATGGTATTTTAAACGTTAAAGCTAAAGACAAAACCAGTGGTAAAGAGCAGTCGGTGCGCATTGAGGCTCAAACCTCGCTCTCTAAAGAGGATATCGAGCGGATGAAAAAGGACGCCGAGCTCCACGCCGATGAGGATAAGAAAAAGAAAGAGATCATCGAAGTTAAAAATACCGCTGATCAAATGATTTATATGGCCGAGAAGGCGCTTAAAGATGCCGGCGATAAAGTGAGTGAAGAAATTAAAACCGAAGTTAATATTAAAATTGAAGAAGTTAAAAAAGTAAAAGAGGGTGGCGATAAGGAGGTGATTACTAAAGCCGTCAGCGAGCTCTCCCAAGCGATGTCCAAAATCGGCGAAGCGATGGCTAAACAAGTCCCAGCCGAAGAGCCTAAAAAAGAGG
>CAYTWP010000062.1:0-3321 GCA_964442155.1 uncultured Candidatus Saccharibacteria bacterium | reverse complement strand
GTTTTTGCAAAATTCTTCGGCTTGGTGGGGATCAAAATATTTACAACTAAAGATGTCGATAAAGGCCCGATTTTTTTGCTCATCAAAATGGCAAGTGATACTGGAGGTCTCGATAAATTGCATCGCCGAGTAACCCTCGAGCTCGCCCTCGGCAAAGCGCTCGATTAAAGGGGCGCCGTGGCGGATCATATCGATATGGACACAGAGCTCGACAATTAGGCGCTCAATCTCGGCCGGAGTGGTAATTTTAGTCCGGTCACAATCATAACAATCAACCGAGGCCACTAGGCCCCAGCAGTTTTGCGAGTGATAAGCTTCAGCTAATTCGTCCATCTCTTTCTTTGAGCTATAGTATAGAGAATGTCGTCAGGATTACAAGGGTTTGGCGGCTAAGCATGTGCATAACTTACGGAAATTTTTAGCGTGGTTGGCACTCGGTTTTATTTTAGCGGTGTTACTGGCCGAGTATTTTAAACCAAATTTAATTTGGGCCGGTTTACTTTTACTGATTATTACCGGTTTTGCGATTTTGACTTGGCGCCATTATGTAATGACGGAGCAGTTGCCCCAGGCTTACATTTTTATTTTGCTTTTAATTGTTGGTAACTTGTTGGGGGTCGGGCGTTTATCCTTGTTAGCCCAACCGGATCCTAATTTATTATCACAAATTGGCCAAAAAATTAGTTTAGAGGGTAAAGTGGTAGCCGAGCCAGAGGAGAAGAGCTCTTACCAGCAAATTATTTTAAAACTTAATCACTCACGCACGAGAGTTTTAGTCCAAGCCCCGGCGTTTAGTGGTGTGCGATCAGGAGATAATATTGTCGTTTCAGGACGTTTGATGTCTCCGGAAGCGTTTTACACTGATACCGGTCGCCAATTTGATTACCTAACTTTTTTAGCTAAAGATAATATCTTTTTTACTTTACCTTACGCTCAGATTATTGCTATTGCCCCGCCACGTTTTTCTTTGGCTCGTTGGATCAGTAATATCCGCCATTTATTTACCAATGCTTTAAATCGCTCTTTACCCGAGCCAGAGAATGCCCTGGCGGCCGGTATTGTTTTAGGGGTGAGGTCAGTGTTACCTAAAGAGGTGGACCAAGCCTTCCGCACCGTTAGCTTATCGCACATTATTGTCTTGTCTGGTTTTAATTTGGCGGTAGTGGCCGCCTTTATTGCTTTGATTTTAAAACGCTTCCCTAGGCGAGTAGTTTTGGGAGCGGGGGCGAGTGGGATTGTTTTGCTGGCCTTGTTGGCCGGTGGTGGGGCGGCGGTGATCCGAGCGATGCTAATGGGGCTACTCGCGTTGTGGGCTCAAGGGGCGGGCCGCACTTACCAAGCCTTGCGGGCGTTAATTTTAGTGGCGGTAGTGATGATTATCTGGAGTCCACTCGCGTTGCTCCATGATTTGGGGTTTCAATTATCGGTTGCAGCGACTGCCGGCGTGATCATTGGTCCGCCACTCTTAGGGCCTAAATTAAAATTTATTACCGAGCGTTGGGTTGTGCGTGATTTAATTACCACCACCATTTCGGCGCAAATTGCAGTCGCACCCTTGATTGCTTACAGCATCGGCACCGTCTCCTTAATTGCTTTACCAGCAAATTTATTGGTGTTACCAATTGTGCCTCTGGCGATGGGTTTAGCTTTTTTAGTTTCCTTATTTGGTTTGCTTTCGCCAATTATTGCTTTGCCTTTTGCGGCCCCGGCTTATTTATTACTCCATTATATTATTTTTATCGCCACCCATTTAGCCGCTTTACCTTGGGCCTCACTCACTTTGCCAATTTAAATTAAATTTGCTATAAAAGTAGCTGGTCAAGGGATCTTTATGGGAGGAATAACATGAGCTCGAATGCAAAATTGTATTTTGTTGGCTGTGAGATTGGGATTTTTGATTGTAGGCTTTATACCAAGAAAAATTGGAAAGAGTCTGACATTACCCAAAATCATCACCTTCGAGATGGTCACTTACCGAGTGAGTTGAAAAATGAGATAAAACACACGGCGGAGTGGCTTCAGGGCGATATACCAATAGTATGTCACGATCTCGAGTCGGTTTTATCGTTACAGAAGTTTTGCAAAGAAGTAATGGCTAAAGTGGCCTAATTTGTTTTTCAAAAAAATACGCCCCGGTCCTCCTTGGAGGACCGGGGCTTGCTTTTTATTCGAGGATCTCGACGTTGACGGGTATAACGCCCTCGTCAATAAAGTCGAGCCTTTTGGCCATACCGCGAGAGAGATCCCAATCGCGACCTTTAATAAACGGTCCACGATCCTTGACCACACCCTCGGCTTGTTTGCCGTTTTCCAAGTTGGTCACTTGGACTCGGGTCCCAAACGGCAAGCTTTTGTGAGCAATTATCATCTCATCGGGTTTAAACTGCTCACCATTGGCCAATGTGGTACCACTCTCGTACCAACTAGCGCGAGGCGCATTATCCCCAATTAAACTCAAGATCACCACCAAAGTTGAAAACAAAGACCTTCTCCTAAATTCGGCTTGAGAAGTGCGAGAAGAAAAGCATTGCAAAACGTCAACTGGACGGTTTACAGAGAGACAGGTAAGCTTTTTTTCTCCTCAAACCACAACTTTCTGCTTAGTAGTATAATATTATTAAATATGTTTTGTCAAGCTAAACGCCGGTGGTGGTACTTAGGGTTAGTTTTGATTTTAACCTTTTTGATTTGGTGGACGGTTTATTTGGCCTTACCGTCAGGGGTCTTAACGGTGGCTTTTTTAGATATTGGCCAAGGTGATGCTATTTTAATTGAGGCACCCAATGGTAATCAACTACTGATTGATGGCGGTCGGGGCGGGCAAATTTTAAGTCGCTTGTCGGCGGTAATGCCCTGGTTTGATCGCTCACTTGATATTGTTTTAGCCACTCATCCGGATGCCGATCATATTGGTGGTTTGGCCGCGGTGCTTAATAGTTATCGGATTGGTCAAACGGTCGATCCGGGTAAAGACAGTCCCACTCAAATTTACCAAACCTATCGGCGTTTAATTGCGACTAAAAATATTCCTAATACTATTGCCCGCCGCGGAGTAAAAATTAGTTTAGATCAAAATGTCGAATTTACTGTTTTAAGTCCAATTGGGGAGGTAACCAACCTGGAGACTAATGAGGCCTCAATTGTTGGGCGCCTAAAATATGGTCATAACACTGTACTCTTGACCGGTGATTTACCTAGTAATATCGAACAAAATCTCCTTTTCCGAGGCCTCACCTCCGAATTAAAGTCGGAGATTTTAAAAGTCGGTCATCATGGCTCTAAAAACTCCTCTTCTTTGGCTTTTATTCAAGTAGTTAAGCC
>CAYTWP010000061.1:0-3378 GCA_964442155.1 uncultured Candidatus Saccharibacteria bacterium | reverse complement strand
CGGCTGTGGTATTGGTCGCGGCTGCCCTGTTCTTCTTTAGTCCTAGAAAGAGTTATTAGGAGAAATAGATGTTCATTTTCCGATTCTTTCAGCGTAAAGTAACCGAGGCGCTGCCTAAAAAATCAGCGCCTCGAATTGATGAAAACTGGCCGTTAGGTATACGACTTGGAAGCACGGTTCGAATTGACGAAGCCCCTTTCATTCTTGGTGAGCAAGAATTGAAATTTCTGCCACCGAGTGGTGATTTGATGGTCAAAGCTGCTGGTTGCTTTAATCTAAGCAGACTAAATGTCTTCCGATTCTATTTGGTCGATCTGGAGAGTAGAGAATTTGTTCTCCAAATCTGTCAGGATCAAGGAAAAGTCGTTGAAGTCAGTTTATTTACTCTGGACGGTGAGGTTACGCCTCAAACCGGAGAAGAATGGTCGGCTTGGCTTAATGAAAAAGATGGTTTCATTGGCGCTCGCGCTTTTGAAATCTACAACAAGGCGGTCTACTCTCGTTTATGGAAGGTAGATGGTCGAGATTGGGTTAGTCCCGAGCTCGTGGTGGAAAAGGTGACCAATAATCCTTATCAAGGAGATAGTGGTTTATTTAAACACCAGATGATGCTCTATGGACGAGAAAATGAAGGCATTACTGAACACTGTCTTGTTGAAACCTTTGAAGGTGTAGATGAGTCTGGTGTGACAGTATACGTCGGGATTCCTCTTGAATCTGCGATGGTCACTGTGCTCTAACAGGAAGTAAAAAGAAGTAAACCAAGAAAGGGAAATGGAAAATGGGATTTGGTTTTTGGAAGCACTTCGGAGAAAGACATGCTCAAAAAGGCTTGGACGCTCTTGGTCAGGCGTTGATCAATTTCGATCCAACTACTGCCAGTGCCGCCCAGATCGATGAGATGGAAGAACATCTCAAGGGTCAAAGCCTCAAGTTGGCAGAAGTTCGTGGTGATTACCAGCGGGAAAAGGGCGAAGCTGAAGCTGCACGTAAGCATTACGAGATTCGGCTCAAGGCAGCCGAAAATTTGACTGCCAAGGCCGCCGCCGCCGAAGGCGAGACCAAAGCCAATTTGGAAAAGAGTTTGGAAAAACTCTTGGCCGAATTGGAGGAGCAGCAAAGTGAAGTTGATCGCGAGGAGTCTGAGGCCAAAGACGCCAAGGATCTCCTCGACGAGTTGACGGAAGGTCTTGAGGAATTTGCAAAGACCTTGCGCGACGCCCGTGGCCAGCTCAAAAAAGCTGAAACCCAGGTCAAAAAGGCCGAAGTGGAAAGAGAGCGGGCTCTTCATAAAGAAGAACAGGCCGCTGTCGTTTCCGGTCTCAAAAAGGGTAACCAGCGTTTCGATACGGCTTTGCAAGCGATGAAAGCCAAAGCCGCCGAACTGCAAAAAGAAGCTGAAGCTGCGGAGATAAGGACTAAGGCGGTTTCCAAACCAGCCGACGTCGATGAAAATATCGCCGCAGCCATACGTGAGGCTTCTGGTGAAGCGGACGCCAACATCAAGCCCTCGACCCAAGATCGTCTGGCTCGTCTTAAGCGGGCCGCTAACGGCTAACTAACCTCAATTGCGCTTTTAGTTTCAGTAAGTCAGACCACTCCATTTGGGGTGGTTTTTTTAATAATAAATTTTACGTTGTATCAAAATAATTAAGGGTTTATAATAAAGACATATGAATATGCTTAAAATTATTTTAGTTAGTGGGGTGATGTTAATTGGAGTGGGGGTAGTTGTTCCTGTTCCGGCTTTAGCCGCGGTCAACTGTAACTTTACTCGCGATTTGGATTTGGGAGTAGATGGTGAGGATGTCCGTTGTTTACAAAAATATTTAAATAGCACCGGGTTTGTTATTGCTGCTAGTGGTGTGGGGGCACCGGGCCAAGAGACCTCTCTATTTCGGGCTTTAACTAAAGAGGCGGTTATTAAATGGCAGGCGGCTAATGGTATTACACCAGCTAGTGGTTATTTTGGCACTCTTTCACGAAAAAAATACACTATTTTACTTGGTGGTAGTGGGAGCTCGTCATCGTTAATTGAGACGCTCAAAAATCAAGCTGCAGCTCTTTCAATCCAACTAACGGAGATGAAAGATAAAACTAATAAAACTGAAAGTAGTAAGCCAGCTCAACCTGATGTTGCCAAAGCTGATGAAGTAGCGGTGATAAACAAGATTAAAGCGACTCTTAAATTGATCAGTCAGGCTGATGACGAGATCGATGATGCCTCTGGTGATGCGGATACGGATCAGGCTAAAGAAAACCTAGATGACGCTAAAGATAATTTATTTCAAGCAATCAAGGCCTTTTTTGAGGGGGATTTTGCTGAAGCTCTAGATTACGCTAACGATGCTTATGATGATGCAGAAGATGCTTTTAAGGATGCTGGCGGCGAGACAGTCGAGGATGAGGTAGATGAGTTAATCGACAAGGTGGGGGATGAAATTGATGAAGCCTGGGAACAGCTTGAGCAAGCCGATGATGACGGTCAAAGTGTAGACGAAGCAGAAGATATTTTAAAAGAGGCTGAAGATAAGCTGGAGCAAGCTAAAGAAGAACTTGATGAGAAAAACTATGACGAAGCGGAAGATTTAACTGAAGATGCTGGTGATCTAGTTGAAGATGCTCTTGATGCCATTGGCGATGAGAGCGAAAAGGATCAAGCTAAAGAAGCAATTGAAGATGCGGGCAATGCTATTGATGAAGCCGAAGAGGCAATTGAAGAGGCTGATGACAACGGTGATGATGTTGATGAGGCCGAAGATCTCTTAAGTGAAGCCGAAGAAACTTTGGAGCAAGCAGAAGACGCTTACAACGACAAAGATTACGAAGAGGCTAAAGATTTGGCTGATGAGGCTGAGGACTTAGCTAATGATGCGATTGACGAGCTTTAAACTAAACTATCTATGAGTGAGCAAGCAATTTTTGGTGGAGGGTGCTTTTGGTGTACCGAAGCGGTGTTTAAACTGCTAAAGGGGGTGGTGGGTGTCGCGCCCGGTTATGCTGGCGGCGCTAAGCCAAATCCTACTTACGAGGAGGTGTGCTCCGGTACTACTGGTTATGTGGAGATAATTAAAATTGAATTTAACCCTGGTTTGATTAGTTATAGGGACTTATTAACCGTCTTTTTTGGCTCACATGATCCCACGACTCTTAATCGTCAAGGTAATGACGTGGGGACGCAATATCGCTCGGTAATTTTTTACACTACCGCCGAGCAACAAAACGAAGCGGAAAAGTTTATTGAGGAGTTGAATAAGTCAAATAAAGACGGACAAGAGATTGTCACTAAGGTAGAACCGTTAACTAATTTTTATCCGGCCGAGAGTTATCATCAAGATTATTACGCCAATAATAAAAATGCGCCTTATTGTCAAGTGA
>CAYTWP010000060.1:0-3394 GCA_964442155.1 uncultured Candidatus Saccharibacteria bacterium | reverse complement strand
TTTACGTCAAACACGCTTGGATGAGTTGCCGCAAATTTGGGGCGTAGTGGCGGGAGATCAGTCCTTGATCGGTCCACGACCAGAGAAACCAGATTATGTTAAAAATTATAGTCAGCAAATCCCGTTTTACGCCGTGCGTCACGTCATTGCCCCGGGGCTTTCCGGTTGGGCTCAGATTTATCACGAAAATCCGCCCCACTTTGCACCCGCGGCTGACACAACCCAAGAAAAATTATCTTACGATTTGTATTACATCAAGCATCGCAGTATTTGGCTTGATTTGGCAATTATGTTAAAAACGATTCGGATTATTTTGTCGCGGAGTGGGCGTTAATTTTTAAAATGATTATTGATGGACGTACATTAGCGGCGGAAATTGGCGGTGAGTTGGCGGCCGATTTTGCCAAACTCTCACTGGTCACTTTAGCGTTAGTGATGGTGGGGGAAAATAAAGCCACACGCTCGTTTGTCGCTCAAAAAGTGCGCTTTGCTGGTATGGTTGGAGTGGCAGTTAAGCTATTTGAATTTGACGAAACAATCACTGAGTTGGAATTGCTTAAAGAGGTAGAGCGTCTGGCTCAAGATCAAAAAATAACCGGCATTGTCATTCAATTGCCCTTACCATCACATATCGACCAAAAGATCATTACTGATGCGGTACCGGCCAACAAAGATGTTGATGCTTTGAGTGATGAGCCAATAGTAGACTCACCGGTAGCGGCGGCAGTGCTTGAGATTTTAACTCGTTACAATATTGATGTTGTTGGCAAAAAAACAGTAGTGGTGGGCCAAGGTAAATTAGTTGGCGTGCCGGTAGCTCTCGCTTTAGCACAAGCCGGGGCAACAGTAATAGTTACCGACAGTAAAACTAAAAACTTAACCGAGGAGTTATTAACCGCTGACATTGTAGTTAGTGGTGCTGGAGTCCCAGGTCTCATTAAACCCGAGATGATCAAAGAGGGTGTGGTGATTATTGATGCTGGTACTAGTGAGGTTGGTCAAGTATTGTGTGGTGATGTCGGTCCGGCTTGTGCGGAGCGGGCCAAGCTCTTTACACCGGTACCGGGTGGAGTCGGACCGCTTACTGTGGCGATGTTGTTTAAAAACTTATTACAACTTGCTAATCGAGCCGTTTAGCCTATAATAGTACCGACATGTTAAAAACCCGTGTAATCGCCCTACTCTTGATTATTGCCGGCTTGGGCCTCGCTTTTTTTGTTTACTATTCTCAAACAACCACTACTGGGTGGCTGGCTCGACCATTTAAGCTTGGTCTTGATTTGTCTGGTGGCAGCCACTTGGTCTATGAAGCTAATGTCGCTGGATTACCGATAGCCGATATCCCTGATGCTATGTCCTCCTTGCGCGAGGTGATTGAGCGCCGAGTTAACGCCTTTGGTGTAGCCGAGCCAATTGTCCAAGTGGAGCAAGTGGGTTTTGGCGAGAGCGCTTCCCATCGTTTAATTGTGGAGTTGCCAGGAGTGACTGATGTTAAACAAGCAATTGAGATGATTAATATTACACCAACCTTGGAATTTAAAATGTTGGCTGATCCAACTGACCCAGTCAACTTTGTTTCTTCAGGTTTAACCGGCCGCTTCCTTAAACGGGCCCAAGTAATATTTAATCAACAATCACTAGGCCCTTCAATCTCGCTCGAGTTTAATGAGGAGGGAGTCAAACGTTTTGCCGAACTAACTCGTTCGATTGTTGGTCAACCACTGGCCATTTATTTGGATGGCGTAGAACTTTCAGCCCCAGTGGTGCGGGAGGAAATTACTGATGGTCGAGCCGAGATCTCGGGTCAATTTAGTGTCGACGAAGCCAAGAGTTTGGTCCGTAATTTAAATTTGGGTGCTTTACCGGTGCCAATTACTTTGGCCTCCACCGAGACTATTGGGGCCACTTTGGGTCACGATGCTATTACTAAAGGACTTAACGCCGGCTTAATTGGCTTGGCCATTGTCGCCTTGTTTATGATTGTATGGTATCGCTTGCCGGGGGTGATCGCGGTTATTTCTCTGGCGATGTATTTGGTATTGATGTTGGCGATTTTTAAATTATTGCCGGTCACTTTAACTGCCGCCGGTATTGCTGGTTTAATTCTCTCGGTTGGCATGGCCCTCGATGCCAATGTCCTTATTTTTGAGCGGCTTAAAGAGGAGCTATTGGCCGGCAAGGACATTCATGAGGCCATTGGCGAGGGCTTTGCCCGCGCCTGGTTTGCCATCCGTGATTCTAATCTCTCAAGCATTATTTCCGCTATCGTCCTGTTTTGGTTTGGGACGGCGGTAATCAAAGGTTTTGCCTTAACCTTATTAATCGGTATTGTCGTTAGTTTATTTACGGCCATTACGGTGACTCGGACACTACTCTTGGCGGTGGCGCCAAAACACAAAAAGCCGTTTAATAAATTTTTATTTGGTACCGGATTTAATTTTAAATAATATGTGGATTATTAAATATCGCTCTTACTTTTTTATTATCTCGCTCATTTTAGTAGTGGCGTCAGGGTTTACCATTATGAGCCAAGGTTTAGATTGGGGGATTGATTTTACTGGTGGCTCGATTTTGGAGGTGACTTATCAAAATCCACGTCCGGAAGTCGATTTAATTAAATCGCAAGTGGCCGGTTTAACCATCGGTAATGTTTTGCTCCAGCCGGCCGAGAATAATGGTTTAATCGCTCGGACTAAGACTTTAACTAATGAGGAGAAGGAAATTTTAATTCGCGAACTCTCCTTTACTGGTCGTGAGCCGGTAGTGGAAAAGCGCTTTAGTGCCATTGGGCCCTCGCTCGGTGAGGAGTTGGCTCGTAAGGGGACTATCGCTATTGCCTTAGTGATTTTATTGACCGTGATTTATTTAACTATTGTGTTTTGGAGTGTCTCGCATCCAGTGGCCTCATGGAAGTATGGCGTCATTGCCATTTTAAAAATGATTCACGATTTAGCGATTACTACCGGGGTGTTTGTCTGGCTCGGGAATTATCGCGGGGGAGCGGAAATTAATGCCCTCTTTCTAGCCGCCTTTTTGACGGTGCTCGGTTTGTCGGTTAACGATGTGATTGCGGTGTTTGACCGCATCCGGGAGAATTTGCGCCGCAAAGTCTACGCTCATTTTGAGGATACGGTGGGACACAGTTTAAGTGAGACCATGGCGCGCTCGCTTAACACCTCCATTACCGTTATTTTTGTTCTGTTTTGTATTTACTGGTTTGGTGGCTCGACCACTCAAGATTTTGCCCTAGTGATGGCGATTGGGATGGTGGTGGCTACTTACTCCTCGGTCTTTTTAGCCTCACCTCTCCTCGTCGCTTGGAACAATTGGTCTAGTAAGAAGTAGTTTGACTTTTACCTCTGTTTTGATATAATGGGGGTAGAGGAGGGTCTTG
>CAYTWP010000059.1:0-3455 GCA_964442155.1 uncultured Candidatus Saccharibacteria bacterium | reverse complement strand
AAGAGGTGGATTTATGGATGGCTAAGCACGAGGAGTTGAGTGGTCAGTATTCGAGCGTTAATAGCCAGTTAATGGCTGAGCGTGCTCGTAACGACGAATTTTCCGAGCAGATTGGTGATATCACTTCTACGGTTGAGGATTTAGAAAAATTAAAAAAGATTGATCCCGAGCTCCTGCGTAAATACTCCAAAGTTTACTTTTTGAGTGAGAACTACATTCCCTCTGGCTTAAGAACGGTTGATAAACGTTACGTTTACCAACCAGCCGAGGAGGAGCAGGTACATACTAAAGTCTGGCCCTATTTAAAGAATATGCTAGAGGAGGCTGAGGATGATAAAGTAACTTTGCAAATTGTTTCGGCTTACCGCTCGTTTTTTGACCAGTATACTTTAAAGACTAATTACAAAGTTACCTATGGCCAAGGAGCAAATCAATTCTCAGCTGATCAAGGCTACTCTGAGCATCAATTGGGGGCAGCTATTGACCTCACTACACCCACCGCGGCTCCTACGACCTTAGTGTTTGAAAAGACGGAGGCTTATACCTGGTTGGTTAAAAATGGCTATAAATACGGTTTTGTACTGTCTTACCCGCCTAATAACACTTATTATCAATATGAGCCATGGCATTGGCGCTTTGTGGGTGTTAAATTAGCTACCAAATTACATCATGATGATAAATATTTTTACGATTTAGACCAGCGCGAGATTAATGAGTATTTAATTAACTTATTTGATTAAGAGTTATACCGAGTTATTAACAGTTTATGCACTAAATTGTAAGGACGTACATATTGACAATTTAAATGATGGGATCATAATGTAGTTACAGTTTACTCCTCATCTGGCGGGTTCCGGATCACATTATTTAGGGACCAAATTACACTCAATCTCCGGATTGAGAACCAGGTACCCATTTTAGATCACCGCGGATACTCAATGTTGGATAAGGAGTAAACCACAAGACAAACCGACGCTGACGAGGCTCGGTTTTCTTGTTGGGGCAAAATCAGGCAAAACAAAGCCGCTAAACCTTTGGTGCTGGTTTAGCGGCGGGTGTATCGATTCATCGGATTTCCTTTTTAGGCTCTAGCCGCGGTTCGTAGTTGGCTGCCTTTGCTTTTTGTTTGACGAAGGGGAATCTCCACAATCTCTGAACGGACGGTCTCGTTCTGGTGAAATTTCATCCACCGATTCAACATATGCTTGTTTTCCAAGCGGAGTTTTGATTGAGAGAAAAACTCTTGATCGTTTATCGCTAGTTCGGCAATAAACATTTCTACCTGTTCTCGTGGTACCCACTGCCCAAACAACAGACCACTAACTTGACCATTTATCACCCTTTTGTTTACGGCGACTCTAGTTAAGCCGTAAGGTGAGCCGGGGCAGATAATGCCCGGGGGTAGGGAGATCGGTAATACCTCAGCGTCTGGATGATGGGCCTTTTTCCATAGCCTCTCCCTTTTTACACTAGCTGGACTTTGGACGACCTCGCGTTCCTCGACCTCATCTTCTTCTTTGTACTCATGGCCCTTAACATCAGGTGTCATAAAGAACAAAGTGATTAAAGCCAAGAGCATCATTACCTCAATTGCCACGATTGGCCAGTTGTCACTAAGCCAACTCGTTTGGTACTGTCGGCGCATTGCTACTGGGGCAGAGACCTCTTCTTGAGGAGCTTCTGCTTTTAGTGCTGGCTCCGCTGTTATCGCCGGAGCTGCTACTATCGGCATTACCAAAATGATTGGCGCCGCCGGTGTGGTTACTGTCTTCTCTGCTCCAGTTTCCTTGGACAACGTAAAAGTGTCGCTGAGATAGGCTTTTTCTTCTGGGATTTTCACCTCAGGATACAGCTCGACTATCTGTTCGAAGGCCGATTTTTCTGGGATGACTTCTTTTTCTGAAATTGTCAGCGTTTCCACCCCAATTTCTTTGATGGCCGCTGGCGCGTTATCTGGTGTGGCTAATTTTTGGTCGGGGTAGATTGTGTATTTTCCACTTAGACCATTCCAGTCAGCTACATTTTGTAGCCAAGCCGACCAGGCTAGTTCACTGTCGGATTTTTTCCATATCCGATACAGCGAATCACCATCCTGGACCACATACGTTTTGCCGCTAGCGGTTAGGCTAGCCAAGCAAAAGATTAGGGCCAAGATCAGTGCTTGCGCTACTCTCATCTGATGTCTCCTTTCTTCGTTAGGGTTTAATCCAATGTTCTTGTCAAACAACTATGAAGTATATATGTATAAAATACGATATAAATCCAACCCTATTATACACATATTAAGGTTATTTTGTCAAGGTGTGGATTACTGGGTGGCGCTTTATATGGCTAGCGCTATAATTAAAGAGCAAGGTCGAGTTTACTCTTTAATAAAAACATTGCCATATTAGAGTATGAAAGGACTTCACACTATTGCTTTTGTTCTTGTAGTTATTGGTGCTTTAAACTGGCTGTTAGTTGCTTTTGGTTATAACGTTGTTGAGATGATTCTCGGCAGTTGGCCAATGGTGGTAACACTGGTTTATGTTTTGGTTGGTCTCTCGGCAGTTTATCTCGTCTTTACGCACAAGGCCTCGTGCCGCATGTGTGTCAAAGGCAGCTCAATGTAATTTTAGACTAAGTCTAGACTTAAAGGTCCCTCCGGCTCGCGCTAGAGGGATTTTTATGTTATAATCCCACAACTTATGGAAGATAGTATCAAGATCAAAGGGGCGCGGACGCATAATCTCAAAAATATTAATTTAGAGATCCCGCGCAATAAGTTGGTGGTCATCACCGGCCTCTCGGGCTCGGGTAAATCTAGTCTGGCTTTTGATACCATTTTTGCCGAGGGACAGCGGCGTTACATTGAGTCGCTCTCGGCTTATGCCCGCCAGTTTTTACGTCAAATGCAAAAGCCCGATGTCGATGAGATCACCGGTCTCTCGCCGGCCATCTCCATTGATCAAAAATCCCGGTCCCAAAATCCACGCTCGACGGTGGCCACTATTACCGAGATTTACGATTACTTGCGGGTGCTCTACGCGCGCATCGGCCAGCCGTATTGTTTAGTTTGTGGACGGAAGATTGAAAAACTCTCGCCTGAGGAAATTGTTAATTTTGCGGTGGCTAATATTAAAAAAATTAAACCTGGCCCCGATGATTTAATTACTATTAGTGCGCCGCTTATCCGTGGTCGCAAGGGTGAGTACTATCAATTGTTATACGATTTGCTCGACAAGGGTTATCAGTCGGTGATGGTCAATGGTAAGCGTCACAAACTCCGTGAGCGGATTATTTTATCGCGCCATAAAAAGCACGACATTGATGTGATCATTGATGACTTACCCGAGTTGGAGCTCGAGCGTTTAAATTAGGGCGTGGAGCGGGCGTTGCGCGAGTCGAGTGGCTTAGTGCGAGTGACTATTGGCGAGGCGAGCTTCCTCTTGTCCTCCACCTTCTCGTGTCCTCAC
>CAYTWP010000058.1:0-3455 GCA_964442155.1 uncultured Candidatus Saccharibacteria bacterium | reverse complement strand
TTTCGATGAGCTGCCTCAAAAAAAGCATCCATCAGACGCCGATCATACGAGGTGTAAGGACGATATACCGGCCGACCACGCTGATCCGGAGTAACAATCACTCCCATCGGATTAGCTGGTCCAGCCAATAAATAATCATCCCCGCGTTCCCGAGCGATTTCTGGACTCCAACCAATACCATCAACCCTAAACGAGTCGAGTTCGGTGGGTGGAATACCCAACCTCCTCAAGCCATCGTTATAACGGCCGATCATTATTGGAGTATCAACTGAGACTAGGCTGTCTCCAAACAACCCCGCCTCAGTTAGTTTTTGCATCGTCATTCTTTTCTCCTTAACCTTCAGCTTTAGCCAAGAAACGAGCTCTCGCTTCGTGCTCGATTTCCAAACGAGTTACCCCTTGGTTAATCTCTCGTTCTCGAGCACTATCAGTAATCTGGACCATATTGTCGAGATAACGGATCGCCTCTCTCAATTTAATGTCAGCAAAGGACAACCCTTTCATATTGCTTTTCATCAGCTCGATCAACATCGCTTTTTTGACATCATAATTCTGATGGAAAAAAGTTTCTGGTGTCTCGTGCCACTCCGACGGGAAATCAAAGTCCATAATGCGACTATCGATCGCCCGTTGAATATTCCTAACATCACGTGAGGTAAAAAACGGAAAATCCGCTTTCACTCTTATGTACAACTGAGCAAAAAAGCGCTGAGATTTAAGCGAGTGTTCTTTAGCCACTCGATCAAAAATCAATTTAATCCGCCTTTCAGTTGGCTCAGCCGGACCTTCGTCAAGCGCTGATAGGCTCTGCAATTCAATCTGGGCCGACAGATATTGATAATCCGTCGGATCAGTTAAATTAACAAAACCTTCACTGATCTCTCGATATCGTCGCCACCATAAGTAGTTCTGATCGAGAAAATCTTGTGGTGAGTTTGCTCCACCAATATACATCCGACCAACAACACGGCTCATTACCGCCTTATCAATTTGATCGGGGATGTTGGTGTAGAGCTGGATAACGGTGTTGCCGTGATTAACAGCGTAAGCCCCTTCGGTATTACGCAAAAGAACCCCGATCACCTCTCGTACTCCCGAGGAGACACCCTGACGGGTACGCTCCTCAAGATTATTCTCCGCATCATCAATCGGACCAAAGATGATTTTGGACGTGTCTTGAAAGACCTTCATCCACTTCATCATATTCTCCGCTGACCCACCTTGGTAGGTGGAGACAATGGTGTCCGGCATTGGATGAAAGAGGAACGGCAATCCAAGCCACTCACAGCGCTCGCGTAACATTGTGGCAATAGCCGCAATTAGCATCGATTTACCGGTACCAGGCTCACCATGCCCAAGACTAATCGGTGGTAAACCACCCAGGTCTTGAGCCGGGTTACGCTTGGTCGCCAGGTCATAACAAGTTAGTCGATCAACTAATCGCCGCGCCAAATGTTTGGCATCACGATTACCGACAATCTCATCAATTGAGACCCGATTAAACTCGACGCTTGCTTCCATACCGTTCTCACTGGCGGTAAAACCACTGACGAAAAAGTCGCTATGCTCCAACTTATAAGTATAGTTGGAGAAAAAGTCGACATACCTCAATGATTCAGACCGCCTTAATACCTCTTCAACGATCCCTTTAAAGTAGAGGATGCTGAGTTTAACAAAAGTTAGCTCATCATTCACTACTTGGGAACGTTCTAGATACGCACCGTAGTAAAACATTTGACAATCAAGAGAGGGATAAATACTCGTCATCGTCAGCTCGGGAATTCCGCCAAATTCAAGACGGACATTCCCAACTTCCTCTGAGCGATATTGACTTAGATCCCACTCTATATAAGCACTAGAAGCAAACAGAGCAATGGCAGCTAGAGTAGCGTTTTTATCTCGCAACTCGTTTTTCTGCAATTCACTTAATGTTTTCCCTGTCTTATTTTGCGATACTAGGTCAGCTAAACCAGAAACACCGGCGTACTGCCCAGCCAAGTGGAAACCAATCGCCAAACCAGTCTTTATTGAATTAATCGCCTGATTAATTCCAGGCAAGAGCAGATCCTCACTTCCTGATAGTTTTTTAGCTATAGGTAATATTGCGACCTCTTCAAGCTCCGGCCCAGTAGGGGCTGAACGCCAAGCTGGCTTACCACCCACCACTGGACTCTCAGTCTTAAATGGTTTAGCTGGTTGCCATTTCACACTTCTCAATCGATTGATCACATTGGGAAAGTGTGGCTCGAGGTCAGCGGCTGTAATTGGCAACGCCTGTTTACTACTCGCTGATGACATTAATTTCTCCTCCGTCGTCAACCGTTACCCATCGATCACATTTGTCAAAGTCGGGTACACCCTTCCTTTGTTCCGAACCAAGATGCTGGCGGATATGATGTGGCAATAAGACCGTCCGATGAATGGCTGAGGCTGTAGCCTCACGACAATCAGCATCCGTCTCAGAGATCGAGAAAATCTCTCTTAATTTGCCAAAGATTAATCCGCGCTTTTCCTGCCGAATCGAAAAGACCGTATCATCTTTAAAAAAGACAATTGCTTCGTCCTCTCGAGCATGGCACCGCGTAAACAAGTTATTGACGGTCGCCTCCTCCTCACTCATATCACTCTCTCTTAAGTGACGGAAAATGAGCGGGCTGTAGATTGGACCAATTCGCAGACGACGCAACACTTTGGGATGAACCCAACTGATTGTTTCGTCAAGAATATTGGCCAGAATACCGACATTTACTGCTCGCGAACCTTCGGCTCTAATTACGTCCAAGAAGTAGTTGAAATCACTCCCACCTTCCCTCAACGGTTCCCGATTAGAATCTTGATCAAAAGCCAACAGATAAATATATGGTCGATTGCTACCAAAATCGTAACAACCCCACGACCACAAGTACGAACGTTTGTTCGCAGTGGGAGAATCTGCCGACAACTGAGTCAAAGTCCCAGGGGAAAACGTCAAAAACAACTTAGTGGGATCCAAATGCTCATAGTAAAGACGTTGGGCAATTTGCCACAAAATCTCTGGCGAATCAGTTTGCTTAGAGATTAAATGATCAACCAATTGGTCTTTACTATATTCCAATGAAGGTAAAACAGCTAAACGTTCAGCCTTCAAACGAAAATCCGTCTCCATTGCACTTACTTCTAAGTGATTAGGAAAACCGGAAGCAGATAGATCAACCCTTAATCGCCCATCTGGCGCATAAAGGTGCTTGGGTTTGAGGGTATCAATGGTGTTCAAGAATTGTTCCAAGTGACCACGGACCAATTGATTCTCTAGTGTCTCTGTTCCAACTAATTGGCTAAAGGTCGCCAAAATGAGACGGAAATTATGAGACAGTAGATTGAAGTACCTAAGATACTCATCCATGTTAGGCAATATTGCCCGATCAAGATGAGAAAGAGCTGGGTGTAATTCTGGGTTCTGATCTGGTATCGTATTT
>CAYTWP010000057.1:0-3588 GCA_964442155.1 uncultured Candidatus Saccharibacteria bacterium | reverse complement strand
GTCGAGCATCATTTTAAGCGAGTCGGCCAGCGGCTCGGTTTGTTTGGAGTCGCATAAGATCGGCACCAATCGTTGACTGATTACTAGGTTAAGCGTTGGTGGAATTAAGTAGGGCTCGACTCCCATATCAATTAACCGCGGGATCGCGCCAGCGGCAGTATTGGTGTGTAAAGTGGATAAGACCAAGTGGCCAGTGAGCGCCGCTTGGATGGCCAGCTTAGCGGTCTCTTTGTCGCGAATTTCACCGACCATAATAATATCCGGATCTTGGCGCAAAATCGAGCGGAGACCATTAGCAAAAGTGTAATTAATCTCCGGCTGGACTTGAGATTGATTAACACCGGTGATGTCGTACTCGATCGGATCCTCCAAACTAACAGTGTTATATTTTTCTTTATCAATCTCATTTAACATTGAGTAGAGGGTGGTAGTTTTACCGGAGCCAGTGGGACCAGTAAGTAAAATCATCCCGTAAGGCCGCTTCAAGGCATTGCGAATGGAGTTAACCACCCGCTCGTTTAAGCCTAAAGTCTCAAGGGTAACAAACTTATGATCCGGATCCAAAATCCGAATTACCACCTTCTCCCCAAAAAAGGTCGGTAAGGTGGAAACACGGAAGTCAATTTGCTTACCCTCGACTTTAGCCGAGAAGCGCCCGTCTTGGGGCTTACGCTTCTCATCCAACTTCATATTCGTCAAAATTTTAATCCGGGAGACGACGGCATTATGGACCGTTACCGGCAACAGCAAACTAGTATACAAAATACCATCGACGCGGAAACGGACCCGGACCTTGCCAGCCATCGGCTCAATGTGAATATCTGAGGCATTACCGCCAATGGCGTGCTGGAGAATCACTCCCACAATTTTAGTCACCGGCGCCTCCTCGACTAAGCTGGCATCCTCGGCTTTGCGTTTAGCCGCCGGTGAGCCGATGACCGTCTCACTCCCGGTCCCACTGTCACCGGAAGTGGTTTTGTACTCCTCCAACGCTTCATCCACTGCACCGGAAATCCCTTTGTAACCCTCAAACGCTTTGGTAAATTGCTCGGCTGTGATTTTAAAAATCTTAAACGGCATATCGCTTTTAGAAGCGATAAATTGCAAAGCGTCACGCGCCTCCATATTATCCGGATCCACCATCCCTACCTCAAGCACACCATCTTTAACCGCCATCGGTACTAATTGATAGTACGACGCGGCATCCTCGGGCACGTGACGCAAAACGGCGGCGGCGATATGCTCGTCGCCCAGCTCTTTAGTTGGGACTTTTAAATCATCATTATCCATAAAAACCATTAACTAGGGCCTGGTGCCGGAAGTAATCACTTGACCAGGGAAAGGGGCAAACGGATTAGCTCGACCAGCTGGTACCGTCGGTAGTGGTTGATGAAAATTAGTAAAGCCATTAGCAAATACTGGATCTTCAAAAATAGTCACCCCTAAACTAGCTGATTGTAAGGCCGCCAATAACTCGACAAACTCTTTGTCGGTCTCCAAATTAGCAGTGGGCTCACTGTCGGCGGTTGTCACCACCCCATCACTAGTGGCTGTACTGGTCGTGAGGCCAATATCGGCTTGTTTATCGCCACCCAAATACCAATAACCGAGCACCAAAGCGCTAGCCAGGAGTAAAATAATGATCGTGTTTATTAGGGTTTTGGACATACTAATTTTTTAGCCAATAGGTTTTAAAGTTGATGGTGTATTGATAAGTGTCTTTGTCATCCACCGCGCTAAAGTTGAGCGCGGTTAAATCAATCACCCGCAAACTTTTAGCCAAGTCACTAATAAACCGCTGGAATTGGGTGTAATTGCCAGAGACCGTGGCGGAAAAACTCTCCGTCCCTAAACCACCCAGCACAATCGTACTGGTGGAGACTTGAGTATTGGTTTGGCGCGCCGTGGCCGGTGTTTCCACTTTAATATTTTTAACACTTAAGCCATTTTGTTTGGCAATGGTGGCTAGATCGACCACCACTTCAATCGGGTCTAAACTATCCGGCAAAAAGCCATCGAGCTTAGCTAAGTCCGCTGGAGTTAAATCCCCAAAACGCTCCGCTAATTGGACCTCCAAAGCGGTTAAAGCCTCGGCCCGCTCGAGAGCTTGATTTAAAGAATCGCGTTCCGCTCGTTGCGCTAAAATCCCCGGCCAATTAGCATTAGCATCGTTATAAATTAATGGACTAATCCCACCCCAAAAGAGGGCAATGATCAGGAATAAAATAATAATGGGAGCAAGGAGTCTGGTCATATAGAAGTGGTCGAGCTAGCCGTCGAGCTGGCGTTAATGACCGGTGGCGTTACCGAATGATTAGTCAAAAAAGCGCGATATGACAACAATTTTGGATCAAGTGACAGGACCAATTTAAAACCGACATTATTTTGATTATCAAGCACAAAATCCGAGAAGGTAAACGAGCGCACCCGCTTGTCGGCCCGGAAGTTAGCCGCCTGGACCGCAATGTCTTCATATCGGGCAGCTGTCCCTTCGAGTGCCAAACCTTCAACTGTTTGCGTTAACTTTTTATAGCGAATGGTCGAGAGGGTTGATTGATTAAAAAAGTCGAGTAAGGGCAACATTGTAATGTGGTTATCCACAAGGGTCCGGGCCGCTTTAAATTTAACATCCAATTTTTGATACTCCTGCAAAGTGCTTTTGTTGAGCTCCTCCTCTTTACGTTGCAAGGTTGCTTTTAAACCACAACCAGCGGGCACTCCCTCGGCCGTCACTTGGCAAGGGCGATTAATTTGGCCATTTAAATACCAATGATAGGCGTAAAGTACGGCCGTAAACAAGGCAACAATGATTAAAATGATCACTGCGAGCGAAGACAAAAAACCAAAACGCTCTGGCGCTTGGATCGGCACTTGCCGCAAAGGTTGTTTAGGAATGAACGATGTTTGAATAGATGGCTCCATAAAAACGAACTACTATTACTTATATTGTAACGCGAAATTAAAACCGGTGCTAGCGATTATTAAGCACCCGCAAGGCCACACCTAAGGCAATGGCAAATGACGGACCTGCTTCCGCTAACACATCAGCTAAAAATGGTGGCGCCTCTACTCGATCAAACGGCTCACCCAACACCAGTGGGGTCTCTACTAATCCTTTGGCCACCTCGGGCAAACCAGCCAACAAGGAACCACCACCAATTAAAATAATTTTATTAACCGCCCGACTATATTTACGTTGATAATCTAAGATCACTTGATTCACTTCCGAAAAGATAAATTCAATCATCGGATTAACTGTTGGGGCAATATGCTCCTCACCCACTTGCTCCATTAAACCGACTTTACGTTTGATCTCCTCCGCCTTGGCAAACGAGACCCCGAGCGAGCGCGAGACGGCAGTGGTAATATCTTGAGCGCCTTTATTAATCGTGTGCGACACCCGGACAATACCGTAATCAACAATAGTCATTTTAGCCGTCCCGGCGCCCAAATCCAAGATAGCGGTAGCCGAGAGCTCGGTACCGAGACTAGAGCGGATGGCCCCAAAGGTTTCAATCTCAAAAAAACGAGTGTCTAATTTAGCAGCTTGGGAAACAGCTTGATATTGAGTCAAGGTGTCATTGTGAA
>CAYTWP010000056.1:0-3656 GCA_964442155.1 uncultured Candidatus Saccharibacteria bacterium | reverse complement strand
TTGAGCGGTAAGTTGTTCAAGTAATATGACTAGCTTCTTAGTGTCATCGTTTTTGATTTCACCAATCACTACCTCACCCGGATTTACTGGAGAGCCAGGTTGATAGTGAGAAGACATAGACAAATCAATTGCCGCCAATTCAACTTTGACCCATTCCACCGTTTTTAACATCGAGTTCTCCTCAGCGTTTTTTGTTTCTTCTTTTTGTACTTGTATTTTTTCTTTTTGTGTTTTTTGGTAACTTCTTTGATGGCAGCTTTTTCATAACACTCGAAGCAAATACCACCACGCAACTTGTTGGCAGGCAACACCCGTCGACACTTACCCTTACACAAAAAGTTAAGGCCCAAAACTCCTTGGCCTAATTGCGTTTGCTCATACAAGCTCATAGGAAGCTCCTTCCCTATTATATTCAGCCCAAGACCAATTAACCCCTTACACGCTAGCGCTTTAGCCCTAAAATTGCAATAAGAAACAAAAAAAACGCGAGGAGTCATTGAGACATCCTCGCGCCTTGTAAACCAATTTAAAACAAAAGATCTATGTTATTCCTCCACGACTACGACGGGTTTTACTCCTTCTTCAACTACTGGCGCTGTAGGCGCTGGCAATTGAGTTGGAATTTCGGCCACTGTAGTCGGCTTATTAGTTTGCCAACCCCAGACTGAGGAGAGTTGTTTTTCAATCTCTGCCAACCAGGTATCTGGCGCTAACTGATTCACCCACACGGGCGTATTGTACGCCGCATCGGTAATCACTACCTCCGGTACTGACCCAGCAATAAAGCGTTTTCCCGCTTCATCCTTAAGCGTCACCACCGTAGTTAACCAGAAGAATCTCGTCATGCCACCAACCTTTTTAATATAGGGTCGATGTTCGACAGGACGATTTCGCTCCCAGTCATATTGTTTGCGTGCCTCCATCACTTTGGGAGAGACGGCCGACACACCAGTTAAAGAACCTGTTTTTAAGTGATGCCGATAGGCATACACTGTCCCCAATCCACCATCCGCTGGGATAAACAAACTAGTGTTTAATCCCTGCTTATCTGGATCATAGGGCTCAAGACCAAAGTAGTGATGCAGTCCTCCTGATGATTGCCCCGGCATAGTGAAGAAAACCGTAAATGGTTGATCGTTCACATCCTCAGGTAAATCTGGAATCCTGATATCACCCCGATGATAACCTGGGAACGGAGCCAAAAATCCGTTTTGAAAACGAAAACTTTCGGCCATATTCCGCGAGACTTCATACGGTACTAAATTCTGACCAAGCAAAAAAGGATGGTCCTTAATTTGCTCGGGTGGTATCCACTCCCCAACTCCAACAAAGAAGCGTTTTAACCAAGACATTAAACTTGGATCTGACTGCTTCAATAATTGGACACCGCCAAACTGCGGTCGTGGAAAGAAAATTCCTTCCCACTTTAAGAGCGAAACCACTTGGACCCATTGACCACTGTCATCCTCTAAATATGTCACCTTGGTAGGCTGATAATTAAAGAACTTAATTGGACCAAAGGACCAAATTGTACTGGTGTAGACATTGCGACCTAAATACAATTTCTCTCCGGTCGGAAAGTGAACTTGCCGACGCACTTCATTAGAGAAGTTGGGAGATGGACTTGTCCCTGATACCGAGTAAACCCCTCCCACAAACCCAGTAAAGCGGCTTAAGGGATAGGTTGGCTCAACACCAAGGGTCCAGCGATACTCCTTACCGACCCGAACAAAGTTCGGTTCTATCGGCGTTTCAATGTCAGACATCGCCTCGTGGGCCAAGCTGTACACGGAGTTGAGCGGCTGAATACGCTCGTGATCGGTAACTGGTAATTCATCAAGATCAGTTACTTTAAGTAGATGATACTGACGATAAAGCGACACATAATCATGTATCGGTCCCGCCCCATACCAACTACCCATCAGCGCCATACTTACAAGACTGACAATCACTAACTTACCCTTCCATCGCCTCTTCTTAAACTGCCGATAGGCAATGTAAGCCAACGGCAGTCCTAGTAAAGGCAAATAAAAGTGAGTCCTCAACCAAATGGCACAAAATTGGTAGGATGCTCTCTCCAGAAAAACAATTAGGATAAGGAGCAATACCCCAATCAAGGCTACAATCTTGTGTCGCCAAATCCAACTTAAGAAATGGCGACCAAGCCAATAGAGACGACCATGGACCGCGACTGGCGTTGTTTCCATTAATTGCTTCCTCGACTTGACCTTGAACCACCTTCGATATAGCTCCGCAAGTGATCTTCAGGGTTTTCTTGTTTATCTTGAGTTGCTTCCGGTGAGGGATTTTCATCACTCACTTCCGGATGATTAGACCTAATCGATGACTCATCATCACCCACCAGATCATGGACAGTCTTCGCTACTCTTTGTCCGGCCGAGGTAACAGCGCCTTTAACGACGGCACCGGCATTTATCTCACCAGACTCAATTCCATCAAGAGTGTCAAACACTTTTTCCCGCTTCGCGATAAACTTAGCAAAGAGGGGTCCAATGTAAAACCCGATCATCATGCCGATTGTCTCAACCGGGATGGTTAGCAATTCCGCCAGCGGATTTCCCTGCTGGAAAAAGATCACCAACACCGACTGGACAAAGGAGCAAGAGATGGCGACAGCAAAGCGCCAACGGGCTTTACGTTTTACGACAACACCAAGTTCAATCGACTCACCTAAAGCTTCTTGATGAGTCATATCGTGATACTTGCGTACCAACTTCTTACCGAAGATCACATCAAAGATATAGAGGATCACTCCCAAAATAAAGAAGGTGACCATCCAAGTAACAAGATAGCTCATGCCATAACTAATCATTGTTCACAATCCTCCTTGTTTTGTGATGTTTCTTTTCAGGCAAATAAGTCTGTTTAAGAACCTCAATTGCCCACAACTGCTTCTCCTCTGGCCATGTTTTATATGAGCCAAAGAATAAGTTTTTATCAGAGGTGTATAGCCGATACACATCCAATGGTTCTAAGCGAATGAGCAATTGCCAAATTGGCACCTGCTCAGCGGGAGTCATCGACCGACGGGGTCGATACAAGAGGAGCTTAAGTTCTGGACTCAAGCGCTCCACTTCCGGCATTCTCCCTTGTTGTAACTGCTTCTGGAAACGTTCCAGCTGCTTATACACCGTTGGCACATAATCTCGAGCTTCCGACAAACAGCGTTTCCACTGTTGAGGGGTAAGCTCGGTTAACTTTACCTCCGGATTTTTAGTTAAGATGGCATCCACAGCCAAACCATCTTTTTTAGCATCAAGTACATCTAGATGCTCTCGATACCAATCAAGGTCAAGCTCGATTAGCTTGCCCGCCAACAAGACATTGAGTAGGTCAGGGTCATCAAGACGATACCGCCCATCCTCTAATGTGACATTAGCTGCTTCAACATCTTCCAACACCAAGATATATTTACGACGCCACCGTAAGACGAAGACGCCGCCAAAAGCTCGAGTGTGGAAGTTTCTTACCTTGAAGACAAGGTCTTCAAGGTTAAATTGGCGACGACGTAAATCACCGTGATTGTTTACACTAGCAATTAATTCGTCACGCAACTTTTTATGAGACCAACCATCACCAGTTTTAATGGCAGTGATTAGCCCACGCTGTCCTTCTAGAGCCTCCATTAAACGTTA
>CAYTWP010000055.1:0-3737 GCA_964442155.1 uncultured Candidatus Saccharibacteria bacterium | reverse complement strand
GCTCAATCCGCGTCACGTTGAGGAAGTCCTCGATCACATTAACCAGCCGCTGACTAGATTGGAAGACGCGGTCAATCGCCTCCCGGGCCTTGTCATTGATCTCACCAAACGAGCCCTCCAACACCATCGAGGAGTAGCCTTTAATAGCGGTGAGGGGTGAGCGTAGCTGGTGGGCGGCAATGGAAACGAATTCCGTTTTTTGCCGATCGAGCTCCTTAAGTTTAGCGTTAGCAATTTGAATCTCCTGATACAAAATGGATTTATCTAAAGCGACGGCAATAATATTGACAAAGTTATCAATAGACTCCTTTTCAAACTGGCTTAGCTCGTCAAAGGTGCGGTTTAAACTGATAATCAACACACCCATTACGCGTTCACCACCACCCAAGGGGTAAACGAGTGAGGAGTGGATATTAGCCCGGGTCTCGATACCCTCGGCCATTTTAGACTCAATAGCGCCATCCCAAATCTCTTTAAGATTAAGCACTTGGCGCATCCCCCGCTCAGCCAGCACTTGCGAGAGCAAGGAGTCGGGGCCGCCAATCGGGATAATTAGCGATTTAAGCGAGTATTGGAGCGAGGCCTCGGCGGCGATCACCTTCTCCGACTCGGAGACACTTAGGGGTGTTAAATGAGTCTTGTCGGCATCAAAAACAAAAATGCCCATGATCTCTAAATCAAGGGCTAATTGCACAGTACCAGCGATTTTTGCGGCCAAATCCTTAGGCTCAAGCGTCAAAATACTAATTTGATATAACTCTCGCAAAAGGGAGAGTGTTTTATTGCGTACCGCCAAATCAAGGTTGCGTTTGTAGAGCTCCTCATTAACCTCCTGGAGATGTTGTCCGGGATCACTCCCTGCTTTGGTCACTGACATAGTTAACGGAGACTAGATGGTATCTCGGCGGGAGACAGATCTGCAATCAGGCTCGTGACCGCCTCCCGGCACACCTCCCGCGATGCTCGTCCAAACAAGCGCTCATATTGACCAACCAACTTATCCACGACCTCTTTCTCATCTCCATCGCTGATCTCTACACTACCGGTCTGTTGGTTTAAAATATGGACCCCGTGCACCTTACTCGCCTCCTCCCAAGCCAACGGGCCAATTATAAGAGCCTGTTCTTTAATTATCTTGCTAGCAATTGTATCCAGTTTAGACATGTTCTATGTTTATTTGTTGTTTAGTTTCAAATATGCTAACCAAATTGATTAAGCTTACTGCCATTAAGAAATAAGCCACGAGGTAAATAAAATCTCCGTACCCACCATTGATCCATGTTCCGTTTAATGTTTGGTATAAAAAATTGTAATCTGCTGCATATTGAATGACTAATGCCCACAAAATTAAAAGTATTCTGTGTTTCATTACACCCCCTAAGAATTTATTTGAAAGCAGGTAGATTAATATAGCAACCGATACATAAGTGGCTTGGCCTAATGGATATCCAAAATCAAGAAAAATTCTTAAGTAATCAGTAGTGTCTATGTTGTATTCCCTTAAAAAAGAATAATAAGACACAGAAAGCATGAGTATTGGCAATATAAGCGCCTGCGCTTTACTTGTAAAAGATTTAAGTGAGAATGCTACACCAGAGGCTTTACCCAACAAGAATGCTCCGTATATATATAATGGAATACTTCCAAAAAATCCTATGTCGGCAAGAGAAGGATAAGGTATTTCTACATGTAAGATTATGTTGTAAAAACTAAATACAGATTGACCTAAAACCTGGAGAAGAAGTCCTGCTGATAAAGCTATAATAGCTCGTCCCATCACACTTTTGAACCCACCCCAATATTTTGAAATAAATAAACCAACTAAACCACCAAATAGAGCAACTAATTGGTAAGAAGCTGCCCAAAATAGATTTTGAGATTCTAATAAAGAATCAAATTTAAAAAATAAAACTGCCCACCAAATAAACAAAACACAAAAAATTAATGTAGTTATAGAGAGGAAGACTTTTCGGGCACTTAAAGTTCTTACCATAAATTTAGTCTATTAACTATATGATACAATGTACTTTTTTAGGAAGCAAGTGGGGTAATAGGACTTTTTCCCCAGTTTCAGGCCAGGTATTCCTAAATCTTGTTCATAATTAAGCATTTTCTTGTTTAAATTAAGAAGGATTTTGGCATTTTGAGCCATAAGATATGCATAAACACCTACATAAGATTCGTCTGCTTTTTCAAAGTGTAGTATAACTGTATCATTTCGTACAATTTCATTAATAACAAAACCAATTAGTTTTTCATCAACAAAAATACCTATTGATATTAGATCCCCTTTTGATGCAAATTCTACAGCTCTTTGTATAGCAAGAAGTTCATTGGCAATTTCTTCAGAACCAAATTTTTTATTTTTTGCCCACAAAAAAAATAGATCCGTAATATGTTTTTGTACAACCGGAGATACCATATTAAGAATGGTTGTTTCGGCGGAGTAATTTCTAAGAAAACGATTTGATAAATTCCTTTTAGATCTAAGTTGATTCCCATTGTAGGTTGATATCTTTTCGAGTAGATACATGTAGTCGAAATTGTCATTATCCTCTACTACTGAAAATATATTTCTATCTAAGCCCGCAGTTGAATCTTCAGGAATTAATTTTAAAATTGAAGGGAACCCTTGCTCTTTACTTAAATCTAAGAGGGCTTTGGCTGACTCGTTTACTTTATTGGTACCCAAAAAGGTATAAAAAGGCTCGGAGGTTATGTAATCACTAAATTTAAGGACTAAATTGCCAAATAAATTGGAGATCTCAATCTTACCCTTAGTGTCCCAGGACCACATGCTGGTAAAGTTAAAGTCTGAATATGGAGGGAAGAGTGAGGTCAACTTCTCGATCTCGACCTTGTCCTCCAAGGCCAGTTTTTTGAATTCCGGGAAAACTGGAATCATAAGGGATTATTGTGTTATAATAACATAAATTCCTTTCTATGCCAATTAATTTAATCCTGGCTGCTCTAGTGGCTCCCCTACTTTGGGCCATCGTTAATCATACGGACAAATACCTTGTCTCCAAATATTTTAAAGGTGGTGGGTTGGGAGGGTTAATGATCTTTTCGACCTTCTTCTCAATCATCTTATTACCAATAATTTTATTTTTCGATCAAGACGCTTTTTCAGTTGATCCTAAAAATGCCGCGATTTTAATTGCAGCTGGGTTAGCAAATGCCTTCTCTATTTGGCTGTACTTCAAAGCAATTTACGAGGACGAGAGTAGTGTCATTGTCCCGTTTATGCAGCTTATCCCGGTCTTCTCTTTTATTTTGGGATACCTATTTTTAGGTGAGACTTTAACTGGTCAACAAATAATTGGCGGCTTAATTGTGATATTTGGAGTTTTAATCTTATCACTCCACTTTACCGACAATGAATCAATTAAAATTAAAAAGAAGATCGTCTTCTTGATGCTCGGGCACAGCTTTTTATATGCCATTTACGGCGTCCTTTTTAAATTTGTTAGTATCCACGATGGCTTTTGGTCCGGGGCCTTTTGGGAGTCGGTGGGGCTCATTCTCTCGGGTGTAATCTTTTTTATGGTGGCTAGTTATCGGGAGGAGTTTTTTAGAGTTTTTAGGGAGAATTATAAAGAAGTGTTGTCACTTAAATTAACTAATCAGACTCTTGCTAAAATATTTGTTAAAGATCCTTCGGCATTGGTTAATTGGGCATTCAACTTTACGACGGTATGTGAAGATCGTTTGCATCAGCGAGAGCTCCTAGATCA
>CAYTWP010000054.1:0-3937 GCA_964442155.1 uncultured Candidatus Saccharibacteria bacterium | reverse complement strand
CATTACACTTGAAGTGTAATGTATATTACATTTTCGACATCCGGCTCGGAAGTGACATCAGCCACAGGTGTCTTCCAAACCAAGATTAAAATGGTACCAAACACTCAACTCCGGATTCCGGTTACTGAATCAAAATAATGCCCTTGTATCTCACTCACACGTGAATTACAAGGGCATTTTACTTATTTTTTTATTGATAAACGAAGAAATTGTTCTTACTAGTCTCTTTCTCACTTTATAGACACTATCATTAGGACTAACCACCACACAAGGGATCTCCGGATGTTTGGACCAATGATCTTCGGCTCCCATCTTCGATGATTTGATTTGGAGTGGCACCGGCTCATCTCCATATTTAGTAAATACTAATAAATCAATCCCTTGGTGGTCCAATTCCGAGTAAGGATCAACCCCTAACACCGCCACAATCCACCACGGCGTTGGATAACGATAGAGGGCATTAAAGGCCTTAACTTCCATCCTCATGCCCCGTTTATAGGACTGAATATCATTTTGTGGTATCCAGACAGCCATTACCTACTCCTTTCCTAAGTTCTACTCCTTTTATCTTATATCACAGTAACCAAAAACAGTCCACCCTTGGGTGGACTGTTTTGTAATGCATTAAATTAACGCATTGGACGATCAGCGAGTGGGCGGGCCTCGTTAACTGTGAGAGTCCGACCCTCAAAGTCCTTGCCATGCCAGAGCTCGATTGCCTTTTGTGCATCTGCATCATTAGCCATCTCGACGAAACCAAAGCCGCGGGAGCGACCAGTCATTTTGTCGGTGATAATGGTTGAAGAGCTAACCTCACCCGCTTGGGAGAAAGCCGCCTTTAATGCATCAGCATTGGTAGAATAAGGAATCCCACCAACGTAAAGCTTTGTAGCCATAAAGTTCGATAGTTTGATTAAATGAGTGTAAGACGCGACCAAAAACTTACAACTCTTGTAGTATGTGCCAATTTCAATTTAAAGTCAACCAAGCACTATGGCTTGGTAATTAAGTAGTAGGTCGTTACCGCCAAGCCACCAAAAGCGGCGACAAAAAAGATAATACCAACTAGCCAGCCAATCACCGGCACCACCGAGACAATAAAGAGGGCTACCGTACCGCCCAAGACTCCCCACCAAGTAAGCACATACTCATTTTTACGTCTGATTAACTTTTCAAGTAAAGCGCCAAAAATTAAACTAGCAAACACTGAGGCCATAATCAGTAAGGCTAAATAGATGCAGATGAGGAAAAAGCCTAGCGGTAGCCCCACTACTGTCAGTGCCAAAATAATCACTAAAGCTGGTACTAAAATCAGCGCAATCAACCCCATCCCTAACGAGCGCCCAAAGTGAGTGAGAGTGGTGGTGACAATAGTACTGACCGGCCGCGGCAAAATAATATACAAAAAAGTGGCAAAAGCGAGTAAGGTTAAAAATTTAAATAAAGCCCAGACCCCAATTAAGGCCAAGCTCGCCGGTAAGCGACTCGACAATTGATTAAACACCGTCGCACCACTCACTTGGGCTTTAACATGACGCACCATTGCTTGGGGCGATTGATAATTAATCCCCTGGCTCAACACTGCCTGCTCGCCAAGAGTGAGCTCATCCACTCGAGCATTGACTGGCCCGGCCACTTGGCCATTAATCAGCAATTTGTCGCTAATCGCCCGCAAAGAGCCCCCAATCGAGCCCTCAACAATAGTGGCCCCACCAAGCACCAACACATCCTGATCCACCCGTGAGGCTGGCAATAAGTGGACTTGGCCGCCGGCAACAGCGACATCACCCATCACCTCGCCACCAATGGTCACGGTGCCACCCACTACCCGGACATCGCCGTACACCGGCCCAGAGACCGTCACATTGCCACTAGCAATAAATAAGTCCCCTTGCACCGGCGCCGTGATCACTGTGCGCGCCGCCGCGGCAAAGACGTCACCCGACACCGGCCCAGCTAAATCTAAGTCCCCTACTAAAGCATATAAGTTAGCCGCCAAATTGTCCGCCGCCACTAAATTAAAAGTTTTACCCAGTCGCGCCTCAGCCGCCCAAGCAAAATTAGGAACTAAGAGAGTAATCAATACTAAGCTAAATAATAGAGAACGCATTACTTGTATCCTATCAGTCTGGTCAAAAAAGAAAAGCCCGCCTAAATTTTAGGCAGGCCATATTTGGCAAGGAACTGGTTGGAGTAGTTAATGTTGTCCGTGACCTCTCTTGCCACCGGCAACCACTCGGGCGGGGTAAAGGCTTGAGCTGAAACCTCGTCGGTAAACTCACACTCGGCGACGACCAGACCGGCCAGCGCATCGCGATATTGGTCAATCTCGAGCATAAGCCCCTCGGGTAATTTGACCTTAAAACGATACTTGCGGATGAGTTGCGAAGCTTGAGGTAAGAGTACCTCGTAGTGAGACTTGCTAATCTCAAGCTCCGTCTCTTGACGTGATAAGCCGCTACCTACCTTCTCAGTTAAAAAGAAGTGGCAGCCAGCGCGACGGAGGCGGAGCTCACGTTTACCGGTCACCAAGTAGGCTTGGTCAATGTAGATGCAAGGCACTTCACGATAATCTCGGATTTGCTCTTGTGGCACCTCGCTCAAGAGCCATTTACGCTCAATCTCGATACTCATATGGGTGCTTCATGTTTTAAGTGATCGCCAATTACCTCTTTAATGTAAGCGGTTTTTTCAGCAATACTCTTTTGACCCGGCAAGATATCGTGGATCGGATGTCCTGACCAAGCTTGTTTGAGAGCTAAATCAATTTGTTGGGCCTCCTCCACACTCTCATAACGATTGGGGTTACTAGTAAAATGTCTCAAGTATTCTCCTAAGCAATTTACTGCTAGTGACTCGAGATGGAAAACCCAGTTGTACTGAGACAACATATTCTCCTCGGTATCACCCACTAGATCGCAAAAAGCTTGCTTGTGACCAAGGTAAGCGGCACCATCCATCAAGCCACGATCGCAAATCATCACTACCTCTGGTCGCTCAAGCCAAGATTGTTCGGCTTGTTTTTGAGTGTGATAAACAGCAACCTGAAAAGATTTTAGCCATTTGTGTGATAGTGACACATCGCGATTAGGTACCGGGAAAACGTTTAGTAACTGAGTTGCTACCTCGGGAACAAAAATTACTTTGTTACCAAATTCTTGTTTAAGCTCATCTATCACTGAGGTCTTGCCCCCACATGGCCCGCCAGTAATTACAAACTTCCACATTTTGTTCATACCCCTTCCCTCCTGTTTAGTTTTATTTGGTTGTTAAAGATCAAGTTACAATCTAATCATAAAGATAATTTAGACTTGTGTCCTAAAAATCGATATTATTAGTAAATATATTTATAAAACTCTTATTTTAAGCTATTTATTAATATTTTTTGTTGACGAAAAAGCTGACAGAATATAGAATATAGGTATGCAATTGGAAAATTATTTACAAAAAATCGGTTTGAGCGATAAGGAGGCGACGCTTTATTTAGCTGGGTTACAGCTCGGGCCAGCCAGCATTCAAGACCTGGCCAGTGAGTCGGGTCTCAAGCGCACTACTATTTACGAAATAATTAAGAGTTTGCAAGAGAAAAAGCTGGTCAATCAAAGTCAAAATAATAAAAAGAAGGTTTTTATTATGGAGGAACCGGAGAATGTTGGTCTCTTTTTAAAACAACGTGAGAGTATTTTTAAACAAATTTTGCCCGAGCTTGAGTCGCTCCAAAATCAAAATGCCAAAAAACCGGCCGTCCGCGTCTATGAGGGTAAATTGGGGCTGGAAAAGATTTACGACGACATGATTAAAAAACCGGGTGAGATTTTAGCCTTGGCCGCGCCCAAAGACTTGATCTCTAAAGGGATGCTCGAGTTTTTACGTGAGGACTGGGAGCCCAGGCGCATTGCCGGCGGCGTTAAATTGCGCCGCGTCAACATCAATTTAA
>CAYTWP010000053.1:0-4178 GCA_964442155.1 uncultured Candidatus Saccharibacteria bacterium | reverse complement strand
AAAGCATCAAACCAGACATACATCACTTGGCTCTCATCCCCCGGTACTGGTATCCCCCAAGGTAAACGCTCTTTAGGACGAGAAATACTAAAATCACCAAAACCGTTTTTAACAAACTCCATCGCTTCTAAGCGCCTAGACTCCGGTATAATAACTTTATCTTTTTTTAAATAATCCAAGATTTTACTTCGATACTCATCTGACACTTTAAAAAACCAATTTTCCTCCTCAACTTGTTCTGGAGCAATTTTATGATCCGGACATTTACCATCCACCAAATCACTCTCTTTAATAAACGCTTCACAACCCACACAATAAAGTCCGGCAAAACTCCTCTTTTCGATATCTTTTTTACATCTCTGCCACAACTCCCCAGCGGCTGCGACGTGAGCCGGACTAGTGGTGCGGATAAAGGCATTAGCTGAAATATTTAACTCTTGCCCTAATTCCAAATAACGCTTGGCAAAACCGTCGACATAATCTTGAGGTGGTAAATTAGCGGCCCCCGCGGCACGATACACTTTTAAGCCATGCTCGTCTGTGCCGGTATTAAAAAACACTTCATTGCCTTGCAATTTTTTAGCTCGGGCAATAATGTCCGCCTGGACCAACTCTAACGCAAAACCGATATGGGGGTCGGCATTAACGTACGGCAAAGTAGTGGTAATGTAAAAAGATTTAGACATCGGAGGCAGCCGTTTGGGCCGCGAGTTTGCGCCGCTCTAAATCATCGGCCAACTCCATTAAGACGGTGGCCACCGGCACGGCCAAAATAATACCGAGGAAGCCGGCCAACTGCCCACCCACAATCAGCGACAAAATCACCAAAAGCGGTGGTACGCCAACAATTTTTTTAACCACAATCGGGTAAATTAAATGATTTTCAAACTGTTGGATAATAACGTAAAAGCCGATTACCATTAAACCCATCGGTACACTGTCGGAAAAGCCAAACAAAATGGCTGGCACCGCCGAGAGGATCGGACCAAAAAAGGGCACCAACTCAAACACCGCCGCCAAAATTCCTAAAGTTAAAGCGTAGCGTACGCCTAAAATGGTTAGTCCTAAATAAACCAAGACACCAATAATTAAACCAAGGACAAGTTGACCCTTAAACCAACGACCGATTTTAAATTGGGAGCGGCGCCAGAGATTGATAATATACTTCTCACTCTTGGCTGGAGTAATAATCCGGAGAAAGTTCTCCACCCCATTCTCTTGAACGGCCAAGTAAAACGAGACTACTAAGACAATAATAAAACTAAAGGCACTACCGAAGATGGTAATACCGGTTTGGAAGAGTCCGCCCGAGAGCTCGGCAATGCGATCTTGAGCCGCCTCAACTAAATCTTTGAGGGAGAAACTTTTAGCCAAACCACCGGTAATCGAGGACAAAGGATCCACACCACTCTGACTGCCCCCTAAAGCCGTAATTTGATCGGGTAGCGTTTGGGAAAGTTGGCTCAAGTCACTAAACAGCGGCGGGATAAAAATATAAATCGAAATAAAAATCAGCCCAAAAGCGAGTAAGTAAATCCCAACTACCGCCAATACTCGCGGTATTTTATACTTAGTGCACCAGCGGGTCATTGGCTCCACCGCCGCGGCAATCACCACCGCGGTTAAAATAATCAACACCAGCTCCCGGAGGAAAAACAACATAATCACAATCGCCAATACCACCACGATTCTAATAAGCGTGCCGGTGCTAATGCTGATGATTAAATTGTCTCGCGTGTCGGGCATTTAGTTAAGTATATTACACTTTAAGCACCCGCTCAAAGTCGCGCTTACTAGTAAAGGGCCCAATTAGGGCGCAGTTTAAATTTTTAGCCACAAAAATCTCCCGGGCAATGCGCTTAAGTTGGCGCGCCGTGACCGCCTCAATTTTTTTAGCATAAGCCATAGGTGCCTCGATTTTGTGTTTTAACACTTGTTGCATGCCGTAAAAGTTGGCCACATTGTTGGATGACTCCAAGTCCAAATACATCGTGCCTAAAATGTGATCTTTAACTCGACGGAGCTCGGCCGCCGGGATGGTCTCTTTTTTAAGTCGGCGACACTCGGCCAAAATGGTTTTAACAATGTCCGGCGCTCGCTTGGTATCCGCTCCCACCGACACCTCAAAAATACCGTGATCAGTGTAACTATCATCACAAGCCCACACGTAATAAGCCGCTCCTAGCTCGTCGCGGATTTTTTGGGTCAACCGCGAGCTCATCCCACCACCTAAGATCGAAGACAAAACATCTAAAGCGTAAGTGTCTTTGTGGGTCATTGAGCGCGAGCGGAAGGCCACCACCAAATGAGTTTGATCAGACTCTTTATATTTAACGGCCACATTAGGTTTAGACTGCTTTTCCACCACGGCCTTTTTAGGTAAAGCGGTACCGGCTGGCATCACCCCAAAGGTTTTTTTAATTAAAGCCAAAGCCTCGCGTTGATTAAAGCGGCCGGCGATGACCACCGTGGTGGTTTGGGGCAAGTAGTGCGCGGCGCGATACTTAATAAAATCCTGACGTTTAAATCGACTAACCGTTTTTTTAGTCCCTAAAATACTCCAACCGGCCGGTTGATTACCGTAGAGCACCTCCATTAAATAATCTTGGACAGCGCGGGCCGGATTGTCCTCATACATATTGATCTCCTCAATAATCACCCCACGCTCTTTATCAATCTCTTTAGAGTCAAAACGCGGATGCAAATACATGTCGGCGATCAAATCAAACATTTGACTAAAATGTTTCGACTGCACTTTAGCGTAGTAACCGGTGTACTCCTGTGAAGTAAAGGCATTGTACTTAGCACCTAAAGTATCGAGCTCCATACTAATGTCGCTGGCGCGGGGCCGGCGAGTCGTGCCCTTAAAACACATGTGTTCCAAGAAGTGGGAGATGCCGTTATTGCGCTTGTCCTCGTACTTAGAGCCAGCCTCCACCAGCACCAAGGTGGTCACCGCCTGGGTGTCAGGCTTAGGCACAAAAATGACCTTGAGACCGTTAGCGAGGGTGTGCTTAGAGACTTTCATCGGCCTCACCTTACCACACCTCCCCACCCCCTTCAAATTTGACAAAATAGACGTATCGGTGTATAATTATAGTTAGAAACAAACGGGTGGTTCTTTAACTTTAAGCAAACAATAAACTCAACCAACAGGGAGACATGTGGTGGACACATCAGTTGTTGATCCAGTTCTCCCTAAAGTTTTGGGAGTTCTAGCTGGAGTAATCCAAGTAGTGGGCTATTGCCTCTACTACATCCCATTATATAAAGGTAAGACCAAGCCGAACATTGCTATTTGGGCTGTGTGGTCCTTTGGCACTTTGATTGGGTTCTTATCCTTCCGTGGGATGACTCATGACTGGGCTAAAAGTTTTTTGCCGATGCTGTGTAATTTATCCTGCATCTGCATCTTTCTTTATGCCCTAATCAACAAGCGCTTTGATCCGATCACGGCCCTAGAAAAGAAGGTTGGGATTATCTACATTGTTGCAGCCTTGGTTGCCACTCAAACGGCAACTTATGGCAATCTAGTGCAACAAGTTGGTACTCTCACCTCCTTTATCCCGTACATCATATCGGTGCGGAAAAAACCGGAGTTGGAACGACCATTACCCTGGTTAGTGTGGAGTCTCGCTTATGCGACACTTCTCACTGTCTGTCTGCTAAAATTCGAACACTGGCAGGAGTTGGTCTACCCGATCAACTGTATGATCTTACACGGAACAATTGGCATCTTGGCCTTAAAAAAGAAAACCGCCGCCTAACAACAAAAATCGTTGGAGGGCGGTTTTTGTTTACTTCAAAAAGTTGACTATTTGTCCTATTTACCGTAGTTTTGAGGTAGAAATATCGCTCTTTGACACCGGTGTTGTCGGAGAGATTCTAGTCTTAGACTAAGCACAAGGAGAGAACAAAATGACCGTTCAGGAAAAAGTAACTGGGATTGACCGCTTTAGTGAAGACCTGATTAGGGCTGGAATTGATCCAGATCATGTCTTTTCTAATCAATCAAGTCTGCAAACCGCCTTAATCGCCGCCCTAGCTTCTCAATTCGGTTGTCAGGAAACCTGCATACCAAGACACGAAATACGCCCAATTGCTCTTGGTTGGCGAATGGATAAGTTGCCGCCGGAGAACAGAGACTTTGAAGGTTTGCAAAAGAAACCGATCTTCCT
>CAYTWP010000052.1:0-4517 GCA_964442155.1 uncultured Candidatus Saccharibacteria bacterium | reverse complement strand
CAAGAATTAGTCTCGTTCCTTATGAGCATGAGATTAGGAGTAAATCTAACTTGTAAAAAAGCCAAGGCAACTATTGATTCGGTGGTAGAGGAAATAATCAAAACAAAAAACACCCGTAAGGGTCCACGACCATTGCCAGAGGTTGAATCAGAAATAAGGAAGGTGGTGGAACGATATGTGATGAAGGGGGAACCTATCCCCTTCATGTCGCCCTGGGGTAGCGAGAAACCAGACGGTGGGACAGTGGATGTGGCAGAGTTTTGCGCCTTGAGGACCATTGAGTGCCTCAACCAGCGAGTTAAAAAACATTACTCACCGGGCATTACTTGCAACATCCGTGTGGAGGATGTATCAGCACCACACCTTTTTTACGACCGTATGGAACAAGCAAGACTAGAAGCGGCACGATATACTCGAGATTTCGAGAACCTGCTTTCTGTCCTTGATTGCCGTTGCGTAAGAATTAAGCGCGAAAGTGCGATGGTGACGGAAGAAACATTCAATTCCGCGGCCGATGCAATCCTGCCACTGATGGAGAAGTACCTCCTTAATCTTGAGTCGGCCAAACTACTTGCCGATCTGAAGGAGTGTGGTTGGGTAAGTGCAATAACTCCCACTATGAGAGAAGAATATCTTCAACGGTATGAACGCTTGTACCCCGAGAAAAGTGTATGTGACCGAATTCACATTTTGGCCCGATATATGAGTGGTGTACTAGCCCGAAAAAACCTACACATCCGTGGCGACGAAGTAAGTTGGGAAGGATTTTTTCTTGACTTGTCGTTTGTTGAGGCTTCTCGGACATCAAACCACTTCTTTCCTCGGCGAGTGTACTATCGAACAATCCCAGCAAATGTCTCGAGTAACCATGTGCCAGCCTGGCGAGCAAAGGGATTTCTTACCATTACCGATAGGTTGGCAAAACCAAAACTATCGTCATTTAATGAGGAAAATGGCGACCTGATACCGTCCGAAATCACTTTGACCAACAATGGATGCACCGCTAAAATGCGTTGCGATTGGAAATTGGCTGTATAGTTAGCCAAAAACAACACCTGCACGGGTCATGCCGTGCAGGTGTCTTTTGTTTAGTGTTAGTCCAATCAATATTCTTTACCTAAAAATAGCTGCGCCGCTGTCAAACTTGAGGTCAAAAATAAGCTCCCCATGAGAAGTAAAGTGATAGCTGACTATATTTTGCAATAAATTGTTAAACTCTGTCTCTTGCGACTCGGGACAATACATTAAAGTGCTCATAATATCGCTAAAAGATATTAACCTACCATTAGCAGTGTAACTCCCGCCCATACTATTGCAGTCGGTGGTGGCGCTAAAGCGACCATCATTACCAAACGTTATCGTAAAAGCTTTAATTTTTTTAGGTTTGAACTCCTCACTATTGTTGTACTGGGCCGAGATAAAAGTCCAGGTCTGCATCCCTAAACTAAGTCGAGTCGGATCAGCCTCACCCTCAAAGTTCACCACCACCTCACCAAATTGTAAAATATTTTCATCCAGCAACAAGCGCAAACTTTTACCTACTGACGGCGGTGTGGTCATTGGCTCCTCTAATTTACGATCAGCATAATTAACTATAATTGTTTTCCCGGGACCGGACTCGGTAGTCTGGGGGGCAATCCGGTCGCCCAATAATAAACCCTGGGAGCCCACATAACCGGACTCGGTGTTAAGCGCCGCGACTACGTAGTAAAAAGTACCCGAGCCACCCGGACTGTGAGTTAAAATAAAAGCGACATCCTCTCGCCCATCACCGTTTAAATCTTTAATTAACTCATTGCCAAAATAATTAGTCTGGCCATCACCTAGTTTTACCACCACCCCATCAATAGTATAAGTAGCGCTTTTAAAATCAGGCTTTGTTAGATCACTACTTTTTCCCCAAATTAGTGCGCTAATCCCCAAAATAACCATCAAAATAAGTACAATAATCTGCTTGTTCATAATAGGTTTATTATAGCAATTACCTTAAATTAAAGAAAAAGAGCTCGACAATTAAGTCGAGCTCTCAGATGACTTTGCATTCATACCCAGGGAGATTAATCTATCCCAAAGAATACGCGAGGTTAAAAAAGGCTGTTCTCCTCGGAAGCTCTCAGAATCAAGTGAGAGTAGATAGGCTTCTTGATTAGCCCCACCTACTATCTCAAAAGTTTTTTTAATACGGCCACCTAAAACAAATGCCCCATTAAAAAAGCCTTTAGTAGAGGAGGTAGCGTTAGCTCGAACAATGTTAAATTCAATACTCCAATTACCAGGTATATCCGTTTCCCTGCCGGAGTTATTGATAAATTGCTTGACACTACCTTGGATAAAGGACACCTCCCACATCAAGACACTAGGTTCCGCCTCACACCAAGCCTCCAACTTCTGAGCCAAAAAGCTCCCTGAGGCTTTATCTTCAACTAAAGTAACATTATTAATTGCCCTTTTATTTTTACGGATTTTGGAATTCATCCCCACTCTCCTCTTCTATTTGTTTTTGTCCTAACCACACCTATTTCTACCATTTAAACCTAAATTAATCAATAATTATTTCAGAGTATGACTACCACTCGCGAGGGTGACCAAATTCCCAAAACTGACCCGAGTCGGTGGTAGTGACAACTAAATTAAAAATATCTTGAGCGGCTTGAGTGGGCTCACGGTCGGGCTGCTCGGCGCTAGTGGCAATCGAGTGGCCCATATCCGTCTTAACCCAACCTGGGCGGATTGAGGAAACGATAATGCTCCGTGATTTAAGTCTAAAGGCCAAATGTTTGGTGTACATATTTAGTGCCGCTTTAGAGACGCGATAGCCAGCTGCTGACTCATCGTCAATCGGGATCGAAAAAGCACCATGCCCAGAATTAAGATTAATAATTTGACCACCCTCACCCATTAGCGACAACAATCGCTCGGTTAAATCAATCACACCCACCACATTAATCTCTAACGTCTGCCTTACCTTAATTGGATCGGCCACCGTGTCATTAGGATCAAGCAATACCCCGGCATTATTTATTAGCGCATCCAAATGAGGCGTTACTTTAGTTACCTCCACCACCAACTTGGCGACACTTTCCGAATTGCCTTGGTCGTATTGGAAGCTGGTTAAGCGCTCGTGGGTAAGTGGTATTGGCTGATCTAAAAAAGTGCCAATCACCTGCCAGCCCTCGGCCAAAAACTTTTCAGCCGTGGCCAAACCAATCCCTTTACTCGCCCCGGTAATTAAAACCACTTTAGACATTGTGATCATTATACCCTAGAAATTTTAGTTTTCTTACGTTCTACTATTCACGCGAATCATTCAACAGACATATATGGGTGCTAATTCTCGATTTGGAATTAGGGCCTATTTATGGCATAGTCTATGCATATTGCCAGATCGTCTAATGGTAGGACTTCGCCCTTTGGAGGCGAGTATCTTGGTTCGAATCCAAGTCTGGCAGCAATTAAAATTTATTTTTACTCCCCTAAGTGTGCGAGATCGTTCCAAGAAAGGAGACGCCAGTGAGGCGCGAGACCAGACTCTGGGCGAGCGCCATATTGTGCCACTGTCAAACCGGTATTATCAAAATGGAAGGTGCGGCGCATATTATGCCAAATAGCTGGTGTGACCTCCGGACCAAAAGTAATTACTGCTAACATTACCGACATAAATAAAGCGTGAGTAACTACGCCAATATGAGCCTCTGGCCGCTCGAGTAAAAAATTAAGCGCGGTAGTAGCTCGCTCACGGAGATCATGAAAATTTTCCTCATCCTCATAATGCCACTCGGGGTCATCCTCATGCTCTCGAATCGTTTTGTATGTAGCCATCACTTCGGGGTCATAAAACGGTTTACCAATAATTGAGCTCGAGTTACGCCGCTCGGCAAAAAGTGGTGAGGGCTCAAGTGGTTGACCACCAAGGGCCGTGGCAATTTTAGCCGTCTCAGTCGCCCGTGGATTAACACTGGCCACCACTACCTCAAGTGGTAAAGCTTTAAGTCGCCTACCAATTAACTGGGCTTGCTTTTTCCCCTTGTCATTAAGTTGGTCGTCACTACCCTGGCGTATACCCTGCTCATTAGCCACACTCTCACCGTGCCGGACAAAGTAAATTGTTTTTTGCGCTTCAAAAGACATAGCTGATAAAACTATGGCATAAATAGTTATCTTTTCCAAACAAAAACAGGTGCCTAGCCTTACGACTAGTCACCTGTTGTTTCCTGTATTTAGTGGATAGTATCCCCAAATTGATTACGCTTAGGGATGGGGCTACCAACAAGACCGATGGACTCTAATACTTGATACTGGTCCGGCACAATGATACCACCGACCACTTGCCAATCCTCTTTTACCACCCAAGCATCAAACTCTCGGGCCAGTAAGTATTCCTCTGTAGAAAAATCCTCCATTATAGATATTTGAAGCAAGCTATCAAGAAATTCAATTCTCCCAGCCAAGCGACTAACATCAACAATGGATTCAATTGGTAGATTGGAACCGACCATCGATTCTTGAGGTAATTGAGC
>CAYTWP010000051.1:0-4543 GCA_964442155.1 uncultured Candidatus Saccharibacteria bacterium | reverse complement strand
GCTGGGTTCAGACCGTCGTGAGACAGGTTGGTCTCCTATCTGCTGCAGGCGTTGAATGTTGAAAAGAGTTGTTCCTAGTACGAGAGGACCGGAACGAACTGACCTCTGGTCTGGGGGCTGTCCTATCAAGGGCACCGCCCCGTAGCTATGTCGGGAATGGATAACCGCTGAAAGCATCTAAGCGGGAAGCCAACTTTAAGATTAACGTTCGTTATGAGACCCGTGGGAGATGACCACGTTGATAGGCTTTAGGTGTAAGTCCAGCAATGGATTCAGCCGTGAAGTACTAATTCGTCCATTCCCATTAGGAAATCTGCTTAGCACACTAAGTGATTTTTGGTTAAGGTTTACAATGTTTTAAATATTTGGATGTTTTTTTCTGGTGGTTTAACGCGGTGGTCACACCTCTTACCATTCCGAACAGAGTCGTTAAGCGCCGTAGTACCGATGGTACTCACAAGGGAGAGTAGGTAGCCGCCAGAATAAAATATCTAAACAGTTTGTGGTATTATTCCGATATATGTCACGCTGGAGTAGTAGGCGCCAAGTCACCATCGCTTTTATTGTGTTGGTGGTTTTGGTGGTAATTATTGGAGCCGGAGCGTGGTACTGGTGGCCGGTGCCAAGCTGTACCGATGGCACTAAAAATCAAACGGAGACCGGTATTGATTGTGGTGGCATCTGCCCTAAAATCTGTGCCGCCTCGGTGGTGCCGCTTAAGGTGTTGTGGGCCCGCGTCTTGCCAGCGCGCAGTGGTGAGTGGTATGTGGCTGCTCAAGTCCAAAATCAAAATCGCACGGTTGGCGCTCGCAAAGTAAGTTACAATTTAAAATTACTGGATAGTGCCGGTGGAGTGCTAGCGCGGCGTGATGGTGAGACCTTTATTAATCCGGGTGAGACCGCTTTAATTTTAGAAACTAATATCCCGATTAGTGGCGGGCGTATACCCACGCGAGCATTAGTCACGATTACACCACCCACTTGGGAAAAGCCGATCCAAGAAGTACCGATTTTTAGTACCAATCGCAAAAGTTTTATTAACGACCCAGCACCGCGCTTGGTCGCGGCCATTACCAATCCGGCGATTACTGATTACACCGATATCGAGGTCTCCATTTTGGTGGCTGGTAATGACGAAAATATTTTTGCCGCCAGTCGGACTTTGGTTGATAAAGTAGCAGCCGGAGAGTCACGTGACATTTACTTTACTTGGCCGACCCCTTTTGCTGAAGTGCCAGCGGTGGTGACCATTTTACCGCGCTTATCCGCTTTTAGACCATGAGTAGGTGGTGGCAACGGGTGCCGCTTTTGGCGGCCATTGATTGGTATATTGTGGGGGCTCTGCTTTTAATTTGTGCCGCCGGGCTCTTGTCAATGAATTCATTTACCAGTCAGAGCTATTTTTTTAATCGACAAGTAATTTGGATCGCTGTTTCTTTAGCAGGACTAGTTTTGGCTAGTACTATTGATTGGCGTTTTTTACGCCAAAGTGAAGTGGTGGCTGTCTTGTTTGTTATTAGTGTTATTGGTTTGGCCCTATTAGTGGTGGCGGGCGTGGTGGTTAAGGGTGCTCAAAGTTGGTTCTCGCTTGGTTTCTTCTCCTTTCAACCAGTAGATTTTATGAAGTTGGTGCTCATTTTGGTGTTGGCTAAATATTTTAGTCGGCGCCACATTGAGATCGCCCACATTCGGCATATTTTAGTGTCTGGTTTGTACGCTTTTATCCCATTTGTGTTAATTTTACTTCAGCCCGATTTTGGCTCGGCGATGATTATCTTTTTAATTTGGTTGGGGATGATTATCGTCTCCGGGGTGTCCAAAAAACATTTACTCACGGTGGCTGGAGTGGGGGTGGGGGCGTTTTTAATTGCCTGGTTATTTGTGTTTGCGCCCTATCAAAAAGCCCGGATTATGACTTTTGTCCATCCCTTGGCCGACATCCATGGCGCGGGCTACAACGCTTTCCAATCAATGGTGGCGGTGGGCTCAGGCCAGTGGCTTGGTAAAGGAGTCGGTTATGGCACGCAATCGCGTCTTGAGTTTTTACCAGAGTATGAGACCGATTTTATTTTTGCTGCTTTTGCCGAGGAGTGGGGTTTTGTGGGTGTTTTATTATTATTTATTTTATTTGGGATTATTATTTGGCGCTTAATTGATGCGGCCCGCGTCGGCGCCTCCAACTTTGAGACTTTATTTGCGGCCGGGTTAGCGATTGCCTTAATGACCCACTTTACCATCCACGTGGGGATGAATATTGGCTTGTTGCCGGTAACCGGTTTACCTTTCCCTTTTATGTCTTATGGCGGCTCGCATGTTTTAGCCGACTTCTTGGGTCTCGGTATGGTGATGGGGATGGGCCGTTATGCCCGCGCCGCCCACCGCGACGACATGCATAACGAATTCGTCGGCCCACAGTAAACTAATACAGTCTAAACGTTTTTTTGGTCATTTGATTAAGTGCGTAATTGTGCTTAATTTTATTTTGTAGGGTAGTTGCCATATTTTTGGCGGTGGTTAGATCAGATAGAGTGGTAGTAATTTCCTCGGTGAGATTTTTAATATTATTTGGCTCAACTAATTTACCATCAATATCATTAGTAATTAAATCCGGGATACTGCCCACTGATGTGGCAATAATAGGCACACCCACCAAGCCGGCTTCAAGTAAAACATAAGGCAAACCCTCTTTACGGGATGGGAGCACAAAGACGTCAAAAGCTAGTAAATATTGACTGGCATTATCTTTGCGGCCAAGTAATTTAATATTTGAGTCTAAATTAAGTTTAGCTATTTGAGTAGTGAGATTAGATCCCTCTTCTCCTTCGCCAATTAACGCTAATTTTAAATCAGGTTTAATTTTTACTAATTCACTCATCACTTCTAATAAAAGATCATAGCCTTTGTTCTGATGCAGTTCGCCAATTGAGGCTATTACGATCTCATTTTCACCAAGGCCTAACTCTTTTCGGGCGGTATCTCGGGGCAAAATATTTTCTAAACTAATTCCTAATGGTATGACCGTAATTTTATTTTTTACGCCGAGCATCCAGTTGGCCCGCTTTTTTTCTTGCTCACCTAAGACAATTGTTTGATGAGCTAAAATAACGGAGAGGTAAGCTAAAAACCAAATAATCACTCGGGCTAAAATAAAGCGTGGTTCCATAAATGGCCAACCGTGGACGGTGTAAATAATTTTAGGTACGCCGGCTAAGCGAGCGGCGAGTGCGCCCAGGCCACCAATTTTAGAACTATTTAAATGGACCACGCTCGGCCCTCCGGTTTTAAATAATTTGTATAATCGCCAAAAAACTAAAAAGTCTTGAGCCGGTGAGATGTCACGACCCAGGCCCGATACCAATTTTACTTTTAAATCGGCTTTATTTACTTTATCGGTTAATTCACCGGTCGTGCCAGTAACCAGCACCCGCTCGCGGCTGTCGTTCGGTAAATTAGTGAGCAAATCAAAAACATAGCGCCCGGCGCCACCCCACCCTCCCTTGGTAATGACTAAAAAAATCGGTCCCGGGTTTAACATTACGCTACTATAGCATAAGCTAAATTTTTGTGGTATGATTGACGCTTATGCGCCTAAGTACCAGTCGCGAGCAATTTTTGTTAGTAATTGGCGACATTGCCTGTTTTGTGGCCGCTTTGTGGTTGACGCTGTTAGTGCGTTACCAAACGCCGCCCGAGTTTGGTTTATTTAATGAGCACGTCCAAGCTTTTTGGGTCCTCTTTTTGGTGTGGTTGGCCGTGTTTTACATCTCGGACTTATATCAAAAACACACCACCCTTTTCCGCCAGGAGCTACCTCAAGTTATTTTTAAAGCGGAATTGGCTAATAGTGTCATTGCTTTAGCTTTTTTCTATTTTGTTCAATTGTCAATTACGCCCAAGATTAATTTATTTATTTACTTGGCGCTGTCGTTTATTTTAGTCTGGCTATGGCGAGCGTACGGTGTTAAATTATTTTATTTAGGTCGAGCGGAAATAGTTATCTTTTTGTGCGAGGGGCCGGATGTCGAGGCGATCAAGCAAGAGCTTAATCATAATTCCCAATATCGCTTGCGAGTGACTAATGCTGATCCGGTCGCCTTATTGGCCCGGGGTGAGGTGCCAGTGGTGGTGTACAATGCGGCGCAAACTTCGTCTACTGGGGCTGGTAGTATTTTACCAGAGCTTCTCTCGGCGGGGGTACGCTTCATTGATGTTTATGATTTATATGAGGATTTGTTCCGCCGTATCCCGACCTCACTCTTAACTGAGCATTGGTTTTTAGCCAATATTTCCACCCAACCGCACTCGATTTACGATCTCCTTAAACGCTTAATTGATATTGTCGTCGGCTTAATTGTCGGTTTAATTTCCATTCCAGTCTATCCAGTTATTTATCTGGCTTTAAAACTGGAAGGCCAGGGGCCAACCTTCTTTTTTGACGAGCGAGTTGGGCGCTTTGGTCAAGTGATTAAGGTTCGCAAGTTTCGGACTTTAACTACTGAAGCTGATCTAAGTGAGCGCCAAGTTACCGCAGTGGGTCGTTTTT
>CAYTWP010000050.1:0-4564 GCA_964442155.1 uncultured Candidatus Saccharibacteria bacterium | reverse complement strand
GATCCGTTATGGCCGTATCCCTGATTTGGAAAAGCAGTTGCGGACTAAAGACGCGCGACTTAAAAAATTACAAAGTGCTCGTAAAATTTTAAAAGAGGAGGTGACTGATGAGGAGATTGCTAAAGTGGTGGCGCGTTGGACGGGTATCCCGGTGACTAAAATGCTCGAGGAGGAGTCAAAGAAATTGCTCGTGTTGGAAAGCGAGTTGCGTCAGCGCGTGCGCGGCCAAGACGAGGCGATTAAAAAAATCAGCGATGCCGTCCGCCGCTCACGCGCTGGTATTGCGGACCCTAATCGCCCAATTGGCTCATTTATCTTTTTAGGCCCGACCGGTGTTGGCAAAACCGAGTTAGCTAAAACCCTGGCGCAATTTATTTTTAATGATGAAAAGTCGCTCATCCGGGTGGACATGTCCGAGTATATGGAGCGGCACTCGGTGTCTAAATTAATTGGCTCACCACCAGGCTATGTGGGCTATGAGGAGGGTGGCTCCTTAACCGAGCTCGTACGTCACCGGCCCTACTCGGTGCTCCTCTTTGATGAAATCGAGAAGGCGCATCCTGAGATTTTTAACTTACTCTTGCAAGTGCTGGATAATGGTCGCTTAACCGACTCTAAAGGCCGGGTAGTTAACTTTAAAAATACGATCATTATTTTGACCTCAAATATTGGTAGTGAGTTTATTACCAAGTTCCAAAAAATGGGCTTTGGGGTTGGTGATGAGCGGGCGACCAATTTTGACGAGGTCAAAGAGCGGATTACCGACTCGCTTAAAAATTACTTCCGTCCCGAGTTCTTAAACCGTTTGGATGATATTTTGATTTTTAATCCATTGTCATCGGAGGTGATTCAAGAAATTGTCTCATTACAACTTTCACTCGTGGGCGAGCGCTTAGCTAAAAAGGGTATCACCTTAAGTGTGGCCCCGGAGGTGTTACCCTACCTGACGCGTGAGGGTTATACTCCGGAGTATGGGGCCCGACCACTCAAGCGTTTAATCCAAACTAAATTACTTAATCCGATTGCCGAGTTTATTATTGCCCGCAAAGTGGAGGGTGGTGGGGAAGTGTTGGTAACCATTAAAGATGGTGTACCTCAATTAGAGCTCCAAAAAAGCTTTAAGCCCAAGCGCCGTGGCAAAACCACGCCCGCTGTGGCATAATGCCTTTTACGCGTCGGTGGTAGAGTGGTCAATTACAACAGACTGTAAATCTGTCGCCTTCGGGCTACGTTGGTTCGAATCCAACCCGGCGCACACTAGTATTTTTTATATTTAATGATACAATAAAAGCTGCTTAATTTTGGTCTTTGGAGGAGGGTGGAACAGTGGTCATCGCTACGTTTGCAGTAACAAATCGTGAGGGTGGGATCGTCAGTGTTTTGAGAAAGGAGGGCTTTTTAGTCGGAGTAAGAAAAAAGTTGGCTTCAGTGCTTTTAAACCAAGATACTAACGATCCAAGTCTTTTTAATATACCAAGACTGATTCAGCGGCGTTGTACGATTTTTGCCTGGGAAATGGAGTATGGCGGAGGGCAAGCAATACCTGGTCAAGCAGTAGTGGTCTGTAATACGGCTGGTAAACCATTTCCAGCTATGCGTAAACCTTTAATTAACCTGGAGTCAATTAAAGGACTCTCAGTGAGTGGCCATTTTTATTTGGAGTTGGCTGAGCCGTTTATTCGGATCACGATCACTCCTAATCCAAACAAACAGGCTAAGGGCGAGCTCCGGTCAGTTATTACGATTACCAGACATCATCTAACGATGCTTGGTGTTGATCAGGTGTTACTAAATACAACTCCAGAGTTTAGCGGTCTGTACCGTCGGCTTGATGAACGTCTCGATTATTTGTATCGAGCCGCTCAACAGGCTGGTCGGAGAGCCAAGGCAGAAAAAAGACTCAGGCTCTATTTTGCCAAAGACCAAGCGGCCTAAGTCAAGTCAGTGCCCCGCGGATCATAATCTGCGGGGCACTTTTTTCTAAATGTAGGGGATAAAATAAAACCCTCTTTATTTCAAGAGGGTAAAATGTTTCAATTTTTTCTGCCAGTGGCGAATTTTAAAATTGATCCATAGTCTGAGCAAAAAGAATAGTCTGGAGTGAATCGAGGCCCGAGTCAGCCGGATATGCAACATAGTTTTATGCCCTTCTCGTAATATCGTTTTTACCATCCACATCCAGTAGTGATTCACACACATCTTCTTGCCAGAATACTTTTTAAATTCAAATTCTTCTTCCAGGTTATCAATCAGACGTTGGACTTCATTTGAGAGTATCCAAAAGTCTTTTTGTGATAGTAGTTCAAAATCCTCATTTTCTGCCAGAGCAAAAACAGTAGTGTGTATCCGATCAAAATAATCTGATATTTTTTTACCGCCCTCTGTTTTGAAAGGATATTCATCAACAAGTTTTTCTGGTTTTTTGATCCCAAGAATTTTGTGCATTTCAAGTAATAATCCCGAGATCTCCATATGCAGTTCGTAATCAGGATCAAAATCCTCCTCATCAGTGGAGTCTAAATCTTCCTGGTCTTGTTCGAGATCAACGGACGATTTAAAAATCTGGCTTATCTTGAATGCTTCTATCGTTTCAATAAATCCTGGGGGATCGGGGACCATATCCTCCTGTTTTTGTAGTGTCACCGCTTCCCTCACCGACTCTTTTAAAGTCGTTAATAGGTTTTGGCCGTACTCAGACCCTAGTCCCATCACATGCTCCTTTTTTAAAGTTACTGACTCCTTTGTGAATATAGGTTATAAAATAATATCTGTCAACCATATACTTGACAAATTAACCTTAATTTGCTATACTACAAAAAGTATTTAACTGGACATTTAAACTAGTAAACTCAACCAACTTAACAATAGGGAGGATGGGCGATGATCACTCATATCAATCAACGAGACAACGGTGGCGGGATGGAGGAGATCGGCCAATACCAACAGCTTCCGATATCGGCTCTCCATAGTCTGGTGTTAAATGAGCTTGGTTTTGGTGGACAAATACTCGAGTTAGAGCCAACTCGAGTGACTGTTCAAACCCGGATACTTCATTGCACTGATGTCACGATCTTTGAAGGTTCGGAAGAAGAAATGGCACTTCTTGTCCAAGTTGCTATCAACTATCTGGCCATCATGGGTGGGGGAAATCAAGAAGTTTGGTTAAATCGTGCGGCCACGATCGCTACCAGGGCCCCGCTCAACGGCAACCCATTATTGGTCTCCATGGCCGCTCCGATTTTGTTGGGACAGGTGCCCACCACTTTAGCCTTTTTATCAGCCATCGGCGTCTCAAATGAAACCGAGATTGAAGTAATGGGGAGGATGGGTCTCGGTGATCTCTTTGCCGCCTATCAGTTGTGTATGGACATGATGGGAGAGCCCTCTTCCCTTATGGATATTATTCGTCAGACGACGGTGGTTTAATAGCTTTGATTTGCCTCGATTTGTTCCCGCTAAATAGCTGGAGCAAATCGAGGTTTTTTATTGCAGGGTACATAATAAAAGCCCTCCTATTTTCGGAGGGCGAAGTGACGAAGTCTCTTTTTGTATTGACGAAACTTAAATTGGATCCAAAATCGTATTGTCAATAAGATACTGGGAGGAGAAAACTTTCGATGGAGGAGAGATTCCTGTCGTCGATTCAAGTACTGCAAGCATTCCCAGATATGAAAGTAATCCGTCTCCCCATCTTCATTTTCTCTCTTTAGATCAAATTCATGACGGAGTGACCATTCGAGAAATTTGAGTTCGTTTATAACCCAAAACAGATTATTGGTTGTTAAATCCCCAACCAATCCCTCAATGTTGTCTAGTCGGGAGACAATACTACTTACTATTGCCTCGATCTCTTTACCAATTTCTGTTTTGAATGGGTACTCATCTACAGGAACGTCTAGTTCTTTTATATTCATTGCTTCAAAAGCCTTTGATAGACAACCAATCATACCCCTGTGCCATTCCATTTCAGCGTCGAACTCAGTATCTTTTTCTTGTAGTTGACGGTTTGCTTCTGCAATTTCCCTACTACGTTTTACCAAAAAAGTGGTCTGATAGTCTTCGCATTTCTGCCTATGACCTGGAGAGTTGGGGACAGCGTCCTCTCCTTTTTGGAGCTCAATTAATTTGTTAACGTCCCATTTGATCATTTCGATTAAAGAACGACAATTGCTTGATTGTATGTTCATGAGAAATTTTTCCTCTCGGTTGCCAAAGGGCCACTAGCTATCGATAACAATAGATTATATAATACAATCTGGCAATATTGACAAATATAGGCTTATTTGCTATACTTGAAAAGGTTAATAAGGTAGGCCATTGGGGCCTATTTTTGATTCGAACATTGAAATTAAACATTAGAAAACAGAAGAGGAGGGAGGATGAAAGTAACTTGGCGAGTGATAGTTGTGATTTTGGGATTGGTGGTGATTGTTGTGGCTTTGAGCAATATCAATTGCCAGACCACGATCAAACCAGCGCCCCGGGCAAAAGTGGCTTCGACGGTGTCGAAGGCGGCGGCGCAGGCCCCCAGCGCCATGAACCGGCAACCCTGGGCGTTTGCCGT
>CAYTWP010000049.1:0-4653 GCA_964442155.1 uncultured Candidatus Saccharibacteria bacterium | reverse complement strand
AAACCAAAACCTTTGGAGGATCAAACATATGGGCGATTTACATGACGAAGTAGTTGAAAGGGCACTCGATCTAGACTTGTCATTATCGAGGGTGGGAAAAATTGGTCGAGCCGTCTTCACCGCGGAACTTTCCACAATTGGAGACCCGATCGAACCAAAACTCAAGGAAGGAAAAACCCAAAAGTGGGTGCCAGCCAGACTTGAACTCGATATCGATGGACAGAAGCAAGAGCTTTGCCTCGAACCCGGTGTCCATGACCTTGGACGCAATGAGTCGGATCGGATAATTCTACCAGGAGATCCAACCATATCGAGAGTCCACGCAGTACTAACTGTCCACACCGATGGTCGAATGACTCTCCGCGATGTCGGAAGTCGAAACGGCACTACCATCAATAAATGCAAAATGACACCTACTGAAGCCTACCGATTGAATCTTTACGATATTATCGGTATCGGAGAATACTCGATAAAGGTTCTGGGTTTTTATTTACCAGAATAACCAAGAGAGACCCACAAGGGCGGTTCGGAAATTTCCGAACCGCCCTTAATTTGTCCTCTCGGCAGGAAGTCTCGCCCTACGGGCGCGGGTACTTTTCGCCCCTTCGATAAACTCAGGGTAACGAAAAGTCTTTCGATTCCTGACGTGAGTAAAGCAGTTTACTCACACCGGGAGGCTAAAACTGCGTTTTGTCCTCCCGGCAGGAATCGAACCTACATTACAAGCTCCGCAAGCTTGCGTTCTATCCGTTGAACTACGAGAGGAATATCTTTAGTATACGCTACTTTTGAGACGCCTTTTTGATCGCCGCCGCCAAGCGAGACTTTTTACGGGCGGCGGCATTCTTTTTGATAATACCGCGCTTAGCGGCCTTATCAATTGCTTGATAGGCCAAGGAGAGCGCCGCTTTAGTGTCAACACCGGTCGCTTTTTTAGTATTACGGATCGCCTCCCGCATCGCATCACGACGGAGATCGTTTTGGACTCGCTTGCGCTTAGAGCTCCTTAAGGCTTTTTTGGCTGATTTGATTATCGGCATAAGTACCGCCAAATGTACCATACGTCGCCCCTTGGTGCAAACTTTGCTATGATAAGCCCAATGATCGGCACCCTCACTGGCACCATTAGTTACAAAAACGAGCGCCGCCTTATCTTGGAAGTGGGCGGCGTCGGTTATAAGGTCGCGGCGACAGCCGGGACCTTAAATCAGGCTAAAATCGGCGCTATTTTATCCCTCTTTACCCACTTAGTGGTGAGAGAAGATGTTTTAGACCTTTATGGCTTTACCAATCAAGAGGAGCTCACTTTTTTTGAATTATTAATCGGCATCTCCGGCATTGGGCCTAAGAGTGCTTTGGCGATCTTGTCGCTGGCCCCACCAGAGACCCTCCGCCGCGCCGTCTCCAGTGGCAACACCGAGTACCTGACCCAAATCTCGGGCATTGGCCGCAAAAGTGCCGAAAAGATTATTTTAGAACTTCGCGACAAACTCGACTCCTTACCCGAGGGTGACAAAGTCACCACCCACGAGACCGAGGCCATGGAGGCGCTCCGCTCTTTGGGCTACCCACTCAAAGACGCTCGCGAGGCTTTACGCGAACTCGCTAAAGATCACACCGACACCAGTGAGTTAGTCAAAGCGGCCATTAAACGCCTGGGTCGCTCTAATTAAATATGCTTACTCGCCTTAAAGCTTATATCCCTAAATCAGTCTTTAATTTACTCCGACCGCTATATCATCGGAGTTTAATTACCATGGCGGCGATTGTGTACCGCTTCCCCGCTCGGCGCTTAAACATCATTGGCGTAACTGGCACCAAAGGTAAATCAAGTACCGTGGAATTAATTGGCGCTTTACTTACCGAGCAAGGCTACACCGTCGCTACCGCCTCCACCATCCGCTTTAATATTGCCGGCAGTGAGGAGCCAAACCAATTAAAAATGACCATGCCGGGACGCTTTTTTCTCCAGCGCTTTTTACGTCGGGCCGTTGGTGCCGGCTGTCAGTACGCCGTCATTGAAATGACTTCCGAAGGCGCTAAACAATACCGCCATTTATTTTTATACCCCGACACACTCATCTTCCTTAATCTCACGCCGGAGCACATTGAATCGCATGGCTCTTATGAGAATTATCGTGAAGCTAAACTTACTTTAACTCGCGCTTTACTTAACTCCCCAAAACCTAAACCAACTTTAATCGCCAATACTGACGACCATGAATCAGCGCACTTTTTAGCGTTAAATATTCCCAATAAACTTACTTTTAGCTTACAGGACGTCGCCCCATATCAAATTTTTAGCGATCAGTTAAATTTTACTTGGCGCGGGCAAAACATCACTTCGCCTTTAGCGGGTGAATTTAACTTAAGCAATATTACCGCCGCCATTACCGTGGCTAATTATTATGGCGTTAGTGTGGAGGTGGTTAAAAGAGCTCTAGAAAAATTTAACGGTATCCCTGGACGCCTCGAGCGCATTACTTTACCAGCCAGTGACCCGTTAGCGGCCAAACAAGATTTTACCGTCATTGTCGATTACGCTCACACTGCCGACTCCCTCCAAAAAGTTTATGAATTATTTAGTGATAGTAAAAAGATTTGTGTATTGGGGGCCACTGGTGGTGGTCGGGACAAGTGGAAGCGCCCGGTGATGGGCGAGGTCGCGAGCCGCTACTGCGACACTATTATTTTAACCGATGATGACTCTTACGATGAGAGCCCAGAGAAAATTGTTAAAGAGGTGGCGGTGGGTATCAGTGGTGCTAATTATCAAATTATTATTGATCGCCGTGAGGCCATTAAAACCGCACTAAACCAAGCTAAAACTGGCGACACGGTGCTCATTACCGGTAAAGGTACTGACGCTTATTTAATGGGTCCAAATGGTACTAAAACCCCGTGGAGCGATGCCGGTATTGCCTGCGAGGAGTTGCGCCAAGTTTTACATGCCCGAGCTACCTGAAGTTGAGACCATTAAGCGCGAGCTCGCGCGGGCTTTAGTGGGTAAAACGATTAAACAAGTAACTTTAACTTGGCCTAAAATGGTTTTGCCGCTCTCGCCGCAAACCTTTACTAAAAAGCTAGCTGGTCAAAAAATAAAGAGTGTCGAGCGCCGCGCCAAGATGCTGCTGATCCATTTTAGTAATGACACCCTCTTGGCAGTCCATCTTAAAATGACGGGGCAATTAATTTACCGCCCGGCTAAGGGCGTATTAATTGTTGGCGGTCATCCGCAGAAAAACGGTTTAGCTAATTTACCTAATAATTACACTCGGGCGGTTTTTACGTTTACCGATGGATCGGTTTTATATTTTAATGACTTACGTAAATTTGGTTGGTTAAAACATTTATCTCACAGTGATTTACATTTACTCACCGCTCGCTCGGGTGTGGAGCCACTATCCAAACAATTTACTTTACCGCTATTTAAAGATTTATTGGCCCGTTATCCCAAGCGCCCAGTTAAAACTTTTTTACTCGATCAAACTTTAATTGCCGGTTTAGGTAATATTTATGTTGATGAAGCCGCTTTCCTCTCTCACGTTCTCCCTACTCGCCTCACCAGCTCACTCACCAAGAGTGAGAAAAATAATTTATATAAAAATATCATTGGTGTGTTAAAACTGTCGATTAAAAAGAAGGGCACCTCTGCTCGTAATTACGTTAAAACCGATGGCCAACCAGGCGGCTTTGTGCCTCACTTGATGGTCTATGGCCGCGCCAAACTCCCTTGCAAAGTCTGCCGCACCCCCGTCTCCAAAATAAAATTCCACGGCCGCGGCACCCACTTTTGCAGTAAATGTCAGAAATAAAATCGGCCGCCCTTTATCAGGACGGCCGTACTACTTTTTGCTTAGTTGTGTTGTTTGGTCTGAAGAACACTCGATACTTCTGGGCCAAGGTCTGCATCCAAACGGAAAAGGTCGCAGTTGCCAAAGTGAAAATCGACCAACACCTCTCGCCATGGTAAACCGTAGTAGTAGGAATATATCATCTTACCAATACTACCACTCGTCACCAGTAAAACATTCTGGCCGGGATTGTGAATTTGCTTTACAAACTCTACCACCATCCCTCCACGCTCTCGGAGTGTCGGAAAAGTCTCTCCTCCTTTTGGTGACAAAAAGTAAGTGACGGCTGGTGTTTTAATGATATCAGAGGCAGTATGCAACTTCTCGATGTCACTAATCTTCCGTCCCGTCATTTCCCCAAAATCACGCTCAATGAGCAAAGGAAGCAAGATCGGCTTAGCTAGACCCAAGACATTACATATGATCTCGGCTGTTTTTCTCGCCCGACACAAAGGAGAGGTATAAACCGCCCCAAAAGTCAGTTTTGAATTCTTAATACCTTCTGCTAGGGCCTGTGCTTGATCAACTCCCTTTGGGGTCAATGGTCGATCCCGATGACCATTAAGTATCCCCTCGGCATTATCTTCATCTTGTCCGTGCCTCGTAAGATAGATTTGCATTGCGTTTCTCCTATTTGATCCACTACTGTTTTACAGTAAATTACTATGTTATGTCAAGTATTCTAAAAACGGCAACTCCGGTAGCGACTGAGACATTAAGTGATTCTTTTTGGCCCTTCATGGGGATATCAATAATTTGGTCGCAGAGATTTAAAACACTATCTTCTACTCCCTCCACT